>JAZDMC010000041.1:0-7538 GCA_043801325.1 Candidatus Woesearchaeota archaeon
TGGTCTACTGCTTCTCTTGCTTGCTCGAGCTTTTCCTGTGCTTCTTGGAATTTTTCTCTTGCAACTGCTATTAATGAACTAAAATCTTCCATTTCAGAGGCAACATCCACTTCAATGCCTTTTTCTTCCATCTTTGCTAAGGCATTGTCAAGCTTCTTTTCAAGCACTAATCCCTGGTTAACCACACCTTGGACGCGTGCAGCAACCACTCTTTCAGCAAATGCTTTTGCTTTTTGCTGGGTATTTTTCCAGTTTGCGTTTAAGGCCCTGGCTGCTTCTCTTATTTCATCTGCTGTTGTTGCTGTTTCTATGTTTGCCTTAATGTCCTCAATTTCTGATATTTGACTGTCAATTCTTGCAATCAAATCCGTTGCTTCTTCATCACCTATATTTTCATTTTCCTCTATCTTTGATTTTATTTTATCAAGATAGCCCAGGATAGATTCTGCTGATTGCAGCAGGACTTCTTTTGCATGCTCAAGTACAGCGTCTTCATCTCCTGCTTCTTTTGCTGCAAGATAACTTTGTTTTGCGTCAGCATATTTGCCTTTAGCATTCTCGTACCTTTCACGTGCTTTCTCAAAATTGTTTTTTGCTGCTTCAACTCTTTGTCTTGTAAGAACTCTTAACTTTAGGTCTTCTGCCTTATTAACTGTCCTGACCCTTATTTGTTCAAGTCTTTTTTGTATATCTTCTTTATCAAGGCCTGCAAGCTCTTTTTGCTTTGCCCTTGAAAGAGTGGCTATCTTCTCTATATTTTCTTTATTGAGACCTGCAATTTTTTCTAAATTTACATTGCTTAGAGCTTGTAACCTTCTAGTCTTTTCAGGATCTAAATTTGTTAATTTCTCAATATTAGCTACTCTTCTTTCTTCAAATCTTTGCCTTATTGCTGCCTTATCAGCCGTTGGCTCGGCAGATATAAGAACAGGTTTAGGTTCATCTTCATTATCTTCATCAGCAGCAACAGTAGTTGCCCTTATCCTTTGTTTTGCTGGTGCAACATTTGTTGTATCCTGTGCAATTGACGCAGGCATTATACTAATTAGAAATAAAGCCAAAATCATTAATGACATTATTTTTCTCATTTTTATTTCCTCCATATTTTTATTTTGCAATTTAATTTATTTTTGTGGGTTATAGGAGGTGTAATTTACTTATAAAGATACTTTCAAACTTGAAAAATTAAGAGTTTTAAAAATACTTTAAAACTTTACAAAGGTTTATTTGATGCTTTAATTAAAAAAGAAGCCCATTTTGACCTTTAAATTGAAAAATGTCTAGTATTTTGTCTTATGTATGGGGAGTAGTTCTAAAAATTTAAATACTCCTATAGTTTTGTTATTATTATGGAAGTCCTAATTAAATTCATTTTGTTGTTTGTATTATTGGTTTCTTCTTCTAATGTGGTATTTGCTGCTACAATATACGGCAATATCTACGATTTGTCATTGAGTAAAGTTTCTGGAGCAAGAGTAGAAGTTAATACAACTCCTGAACAACATTTAATTTCAAAAGATGGCAGATATTCTTTTGAAATTCCTAATGGGTTTTATACAATAAAAGCTGAACTAAGAGGTGATGGGATTAGTGGGTCAGAAAGCAGGAATATTACGATAACGCAAGAAGGGAATTATGTTATAGACCTTGTACTATTCCCAAATTTTGAGGAAGAGGATGAAATAACCCGGGAAATAGAAATAGGGCTTCCTGCAGAGAAAAAGAGTTTTGTATCTTTATTTGTCTTAATATTTGTTTTTATTCTTGGAGTAATTTTTTATTGGGTATTTAAAAGCAGAGATAGTAAAGGTAAGGCCAAGGAAGCAGAAGACGATACTGAAAAAGATTTGGATGATATAGTAAAAATAATAAAAAAAGAGGGCGGTAGAGCAACGCAGAAACAAATAAGAAAAGAAATTCCATTGTCAGAAGCTAAAATCAGCTTGATGATAGCTGAACTGGAACACAAAGGGGTAGTTGAAAAGATTAAAAAAGGAAGGGGCAACATCATAATTCTAAAGAGGAATTGATGTAAAGAATAATCAAAAACCTTATAAATCACAGCTTGTTAAGGTATGTTAGGGGGTGTGGTCATATGTCGGCTGAGAAAGAAGTAGTTAATTTCTGGCTTAATCGTAAGGGGTATTTTACCGTCAATAATCTTAAGAGCGGAAATAAGGATATTGGAATTCTTGCATTGAAACTTGACAAAGGCAACTTGACTAAAATTATGCATGTTGAGGTAAGCTGTTCTATAAGCGGATTTACAGAGCAAAATTATGTTATGGATAGTATCATTGATGAAAAATTTGATGATAAGAGCCTAATTACAGCAATAAAAGGTTATACAAAAGATATGGATAACAGCATTGAGATAGAGAATGTTGTTGTTTTGAACTCGCTGCCAAAAGATAAGGATGGAATAATAAGAAAACTAGAGAAAAACGGCATAATAATGATGGAATTTGAGGATATACTTTCGGATGTTATGAAAGAATTGAAAACAGAATATTTCAAAAATGATATCATAAGGACAATGCAGATTACCAAGTTTTTGCTGATGTCTAATCCCAGCAAGTTTGTTGATGTTTTGAATGATACCTTAAGCCCGTCAAAAATGAAAGAATTTTTGGCTGAGTTATTGAATAAAGATGAAATAATAAAAGAATTCAGGAAGACAAATGAGGAGAGATTGGCTTTAATTCTAAAAGAGTCTATGATAAAACCTGAGAGGCTGGCAGAAATTCTGGAAAATGATGTGCTTAACAGAAGGACGAGAAAGCCTTTTATCACATCTCTAATGGGGCAGAAGAAGACAGGCAAAGTGTATAAAAAGGCATTGGAGATGAAGAAGGAAAAGCCTTTAAGTAGGTTTTTTGGGTGATGATTTAGGGTTTATAACCTTTTTTTATGAGTTTTTTTATTCTTTCTTTTTCATGAATATATGTTGTAGCCTTTTTTAGTTTTACAAATAATACCCACCAAAGCACTCTGTTGCGATATGAGATACCTAAGTTATCACAAGCATTATTATACATGTTTAGAAATTCTATAGGGCCCATTGTAGATACTAATTCGCACGTTTTAACAAATATATCTGTTGGTACGCCTTGAATTAAAAAATACTTATGTTTACTCATTATTTTATCTAATTCTTCTAATGGAAATGTTTTGTTGTTAACTCCTATTACAGGTTTGTTGATGGTTCTTTTTGTTAGAAATAAGGCAATAAAGTAACACATAAGTCTTCCACAATAATATGTAAGATACGATTCTGTTGATAGTTTTTTATTAAAAAAATCTTCTGCTTCTCGTTTTTTTCTTATAGTAATAAGTTTAGCCAGATTTTTTCTGAATTCATAAATCATATCAGTATGTATATCGAATTTTGGAAAGTTTCTTTTTTTAGCAAATTCTGCAAAACCCTCAACTCTAAGTTCAAGCAAAGTTGAAAGTAAGAAAACTAAACTATAATTAGAGATTTGCTTGGCTTTTAATTTCCATTTATCTTCTAATTTTTCTTCATAAATAAATGCTTTGTTAATGTAGTCTACATGATGGTGTAACTCATGCACTAAGAAATTATAGAGAATAGGGTAATCTATTCTCTTAAAATGTACCCAAGGCATGACTAATGTGTTTAACAGCCATAAACCACTAAACTCTGTATACGCATGCTCTACATCTGAAACGTCTGGATCGTATGCTCCATAGTACTCTCTTTGTTTTACTCTTGCAATTTTTATCTGAATCTCAAATTCTTTTGAGGTTATTATGTTTGGAAATTCGTTCAAAATTTGGCATATAACCCTGGTAAGAAAATTTATAACTGTTTTTTGAAAGTAATCATAGGGAATATACTTAAATCCTTTTATATTTAGAAATTTAAGGTCTAATGCTCTTGGGTTTTTTTCTTTGTCAATTATTTCCTTTTTTGTTTGGTAAGTAACTAGTTCTTCGAAATCATTTTTATATTTTCTTTCTGAATATTCATCAAAATTATAAACAATCTTTACCTTTTTTCCATGAATCACAAAATCCATAAACTGATTCTATCAACATAAATTTATAAGGCTTGTGTTTTTTTGGTAATAAGAAAACTATTTTATTTTAACCATCTCTAAAGCGGCATTTACGGCCCTTCTTGCATATTCTTCTGCGCGCTTTTCAGCTTGCTGCCATGTCACTCTTGGACCTATGATGCCAAAACCAATTGGCTTGTCGTATTGCAGAGAAAGATCTGTCAGCGCTTTTGCGATTGTACTTACAATTACAATATCATGGTGTGTATCTCCTTGAATTACAGCTCCTAAAGTTACAATAGCATCTATTTTTTTGTCTTTAAGCAGGTGTTTTGCAGCAAAAGGTATTTCAAATGCTCCTGGAACATGAATTTTTTTGGTTATTTCTGCATTCAAAGAACTGGCGACTTTTTCAGCGTTCTTTTCCATCTTTGATGTTATTTCGCTGTTAAAATCAGAAATGACAATTGCAATTTTTGTTTTCATTTTTCAATTAGTTTTGGTCTTATCTTATCTGCACAATTATTTGTTTGGTCATTATTTTATTTTACACTTAATCACATTTGAGCATTGAAAATATTTTATTAATGAATCATACGTTTTGCGTCTTTGGTTTATTTATTTTAATTATTTGCCCCTCAATTTCATTATTTATTGTTAATATTCCAAAAGTGTTTATTGTCGCGAAAATAGTATCTGTTGGGCTTCCTGGATTAAATAATAAGGTGTTGTCTATTTTTTCATTGAATGAACTGTGGGAATGGCCAAAGATTATGCAGTCAGGTTTTTCTTCAAAATAACTTAATACTCGGTTTGCGAGCCCTTCTGGAGCTCCAGAGCCATGTGTTACTCCTATTTTGAATTCCTTTTCATTATTTTTTATGTTGATAATAATTTTTTCCGGTAGTTTATCAGCAACATCATCAGAATCCATGTTTCCGCACACGCCTATAAAGGGGCTATAGTTCTGCAAGCTGTTTACAATTTCTATTGTTTGGTAATCTCCTGCATGAATTATTAGGTCTGCATCTTTGAATTGCTCAATAATTTGCCCTGGTATTTTTGCTGCCCTAACTGGAATGTGTGTGTCTGACAGTACTACTATTTTTTTTATATTTTCCAGATTTTTTACTTCTAAGTTAGAGCTTAACAGGACCTTCATCTTCTTTTCCCTGCCTTCTTCCTTTGCCTGCGAATTGTGTCAGAGCTGTTTTGCCTTTTAATAACTCGAGAGTATTTAAGGCATGCTTTTCTGAGCGGTTTTTTGCTATTTCATAAAGCTCTTCGTCATTATTTACTTCATTCATGTGGACAAAAACCTCTATAATGTGCTTTTTTACCTTTAATTCTACATTTTGCAAAGATGTTGATGCTTCATGAGCGCATTGCTGGTCAATTGGAGCAGCACCTGCCATGCCAAAAGCCATAACAATATCACAATTATAGTCTTCAAAAAGCCTTAAGCAAGCTACTGGCAAATCTTTAAAACCTGGTACTGTATATCTTTCAATTTCATGTTTTGAATTTTTTTTAATTGCATCTATTGCAAATTCTGCCATGTTAACGCGTGCAAAGGTTGTATCAGCAATTCCTATTTTCATGTTTCGACCTCAATAGTTATTTTATCTCCATCTTTAATTTTTAACTCTGATTTTAAATTTAGTGGTGCGATAAATTCAACAATATCTGTGTGCTTGTTTATATCTGGGATGATTATAGCTCCGTTTATATTATTTATTCTTGCTTTATAACAGGTTGCTCCATGAAATATTTTATTACCTTTTTTATAACTTTCAATTCTTATTGAATTGATTTTTTTTAATTTATCTATCTGCTCTTTGCTGACTGTTAAATTTAATGTTCCGGGATATGCGTCAAAACTAAGCTTTTCTTTGATTTCTTTTTTATAGTGCTCCATGGACATGAAAATATATCCTTCTCCAAGTCCAGAAGTTATAATGCCTTCCAAAATTGCTGCACCCCTGCATTAAGTAGGGTTATTTTACTTATAAAGTTTTGTGTAAATCCTATCTCAGAAATTAACTCACCTAAACAAGTCCTTAAAGCTTATATTAAGTTTTTTTCCTGTTTTGATGTCTTTTGCAAATACTTTTTTATGTACTGCAATAATTTTTATTTTGTCTCCTTTATAGGTTATTATATCTCCTTTTTTGAATTTTGGGATGCGGAAAAGCACATTTACCCTATAGAGATCTCTGCTTGTCACCTTGTTTCTTGTGTGAAGCTTTCTGCTTACTGCTAGCTGACCACCGAAATGACTTTGAAGATTGTTGCCTATGCTGCGGAGAAGTTTTTGCGGGCTTATGTAGATATCGACACCATTTACTACTTTGATTATCTTGGCTATATTTGCATTTTCATTTTTCTCTATTTCTTTTACAGCAAACATGATTACCTTATCATCTATGTTTCTTAATTGCAGGATTCCTTCAAAATAGTCCTTATTATGCATCATTGTCCTAAATTAAAAACAAAAGCTTTTTATGCTTTCTTGTTGTTTTTTTGTTTATGAATAAAAAGTCTAAACGCATGGTTAAAAAGGTATGGTATTTCATCTGGGAAGATGACAGCATATGGAGCTGGATTGTTAATATAGTATTAGCATTTGTTCTTATTAAATTTATTGTATATCCAGGATTAGGCCTTATATTAAGCACTTCGCATCCGGTTGTTGCTGTGGTAAGCGACAGTATGGAGCATAATGCAGGATTTGATAAATGGTGGGAGGAAAATAAAGAATGGTATCTAGATAATGGGATTGATAATGCATATTTTGAAAATTTTCCGCTGAAAAATGGCTTTAATAAAGGCGATATTATGATTTTGGTTGGAAGAAAACCTGAACAAATTCAAATTGGGGATGTTATTGTTTTTATCAGCCATAGTGAAAGGCCAAGAAAAGACCCAATAATTCATAGGGTAATAAAAATCGAAAACGATCCTTATGTTTTGCAAACTAAAGGAGACAAAAATTCAGGGCAGATTGATGGGTGCAATGGTGACGGCTGTACAGATGAAACAGATATTTTAGAAGAGCAATTGATAGGAAAAGCTGTTTTTAGAGTGCCTTTCTTAGGGTACATAAAAATATGGTTTGTTGGAGTGCTTAAGTTTATAGGCTTGGCATAGGGAAAATACAAAGGTTATTATATGAGCACAAAAAAATTCAATATAAAATGTTTTGTCCGAAATGTGGTTCTTTATTGCTGCCAAAGAAGGAAGGAAGCAAAAAGGTTTTGGCATGCAGTTGCGGCTATAAAAACAATGATGTTGGGAATACAAAAATAACTGAGACTGTAACTAACAAAGAGAAAGAAATTGAGATAATAGAGAAAGACGACACGAATATACTTCCAAAAACCCAAGTAGAGTGCGAGAAGTGCGGGCATAAAACTGCTTTTTACTGGACTATACAGACAAGAGCTGGGGATGAGCCAGAAACTAAATTCTTAAAGTGCGAGAAGTGCGGGCATATCTGGAGAGATTACGATTGAG
>JAZDMC010000015.1:0-5937 GCA_043801325.1 Candidatus Woesearchaeota archaeon
AATTCAAAAACTGCATTGTCAAGGACTTGCTGGACTCCAGTGGAACCGTACTTCCCCAGTATTTCTGTTTTTATGAAATTCAATGCATTTTTTTGTTTTTCATTTAATTGCTCGCTTTTTATTTTGAAGTCATTTTCTCCAGGTATATAATCAATCAGATCATGCTTTGCAGCTTCCCTTAATGCAAGCTCCGATTCTGCGCTGCATGGAATAAGCAAATACTGCTCAAATTCTTTTTTTAATCTTTCAAAATTTTCATACGCGCCTTTAACATCTATTTTATTGCATGCTATAATGATAGGCTTTGTCGCTGTTCTTAGCTCTATTGCAACTTTTAATAATATTTCCTTTCCCCACTTTGTTATATCAGGGTCTAGTTTTAATCTTTCAATTACTTCTTCAACCAGATTTTCAGTTACCCTTAATGAGCTCAATTGTTTTGCAATTGCTTTATGCACTTCTGTTTTTTCCTGGTTTACTGTTCTGGCGAATTTATCCCACCCTTTTTCTATCATCCTTAGGTACCACATGTCTAGCTCATGCTCAAGAAATTTTATGTCGTTTGCCGGGTCATAGCTTAATGCCAGAATTGACTCTCCTTTTTCATTTGTTGAGCCGGAAACATCAATAATATGTATTAGGGCATTAGCCTGATTTAAGTCATCAAGAAACTGGTTTCCCATGCCTTTGCCTTCATGAGCTCCTGGAACCAATCCAGCCACATCAATCAGTTCGACAGGGACAAATCTTTTTCCATTTAAGCAGTAACCAAATCTGGGGTTGCACTTTACATTAAACTCCTTGTCAACACAGTCAACTTTCACAAATCCAGTCCCATGGTTTGGCTTAATAGTTGTAAAAGGGTAATTGGCTATTTCCACCTCTGCCAAAGTAGATGCTTTGAAAAAAGTTGATTTTCCAACATTTGCTTTTCCCACTACCCCAATCAGCATTTTACTATAAGAAAGAATGCCTTATTTATAATTGTTTTTCTTTGGTTTTGTTATTATGATAAGATTATACTTTACCGAAAACTTTATAAGTTTAGTATGCTGGAATTATTTTATGGCTGATATGGAAAGAGGTGGAGTAGGAGATGTTGTAAGAGAGATTCCTGTTTTTTCTGTAAAGTATAAGGATGTTTTTTCTCTGAAGAATTTGTATGTAATGATGCATGAGTTATTGCTGGAAGAGGGATGGCTTGGCTTTGAAGATGCGCAAGACGATGTTTCAGCGCATTCAGACCTGGAAACATTGTACTCTGAGAATGTTTATCAGCGCGGCATACATTCTGGAGGCAAGGAGATATGGGTTTGGTGGAGAGCAAAAAAGCATCATGAGGCCCGCAGAAGCGATTATTTCCTGAATACCCTCGATGTAGATTGGCATGCTGTTAGTATGGAGGAAAGGGAAATTGTACATCAAGGGAAGAAAATGAAAACTGAATTTGGAGAGCTGGAAATATTTTTTAAAGCCAGGATATTTTCAGATGTTGGAAATAAGTGGGGAGATCACAAGCTTCTAAAACATTTTAAGCACATCTATGAAGAAAGAATTATGCACGGCCATATTGAAAAGAGACAAAAAGAGCTGTGGAGAGATGTTTATAGGCTGCAAAGCAAAGTAAAAGCTTATCTAAACCTAAAGACCTGGATGCCCACTCCGGAATTATTCCATCCAAAACAATACGGGTTTGAAGAGCAGTTTTGATTATTCTGCATAATAAAGTAATATTTTTAAATATACTAGGTTTTCAATAGTTCTTATGCCTCCGTAGCATAGTAGCTATTGCGGCAGACTTGTAATCTGCAGGTCGGGGGTGCAACTCCCCTCGGAGGCTTTTTTATCTAAGAACAGAAAACTATTTAAGCAAGCTACACAGGAATCTTTATCAAATAAAGACTAAGGGGCTTATATTATTTAATAAAAAGTTGGTGAAAATCATGGGAAGAAAAACTACAGTCATTCCTAAAGCTCCTGTTGGGAGAATTTTAATGAAAGCAGGCGCTAAAAGAGTTTCAGCGGATGCTATCGATGCTTTTACAGAGATTCTAACTGAAATGACTGAAAACATTGCTATACAATCAGCTAAGATAGCAAAACATTCAGGAAGAAAAACTGTCCACGAAGGGGATATAAAATTAGCTGCTAAGCAATAGGAAGATTTTTTATTTCTCGCCGATAAAACAAAATTAAACGAAACCTTTAAATATAACTCTATATACTACAAACTATATAACAAAAAACAAATTTTACAAAGATAACATAGCGGGGGTGCGATAAATGGATAATAAAGAAATATTTAATGTATTTTTCAGGGAAAAACCAGCGATGATGTTAGTAGAATTAAAAAATGCGAAATCAGAAATTTATGCATCATCTTTGGCAAAAAGCGTTGACTGCACATATTCTCATGTTGTTAAAGTTCTCCAGGAAATGGAAAAGTCTGGCTTGATAAATTTTGAAAAGCAGGGAAGATTAAAGCTGCTTACATTGACAAAGACAGGCTCTGAGATAGCAGATCATATTGATGGGATAAGGATCAAGCTTTAATTTTTTTTATATTTTTCTTAAACAACCTCTTCCATTGCTTTTTTTTCTAAAATAACTTTTGCCTTTTTTATGAATTCTTCTTCTATGTCTGTTGGTATCAAGGCTCCTGCTGCATTTGCATGGCCTCCGGCTTCGCAGTTTGGCATGTCTTTTATTATTTCTGAAATAATTTGTTTTAGGTCCAGCCCATCATTACGTCCGCACATTCTCAAAGAAACTTTTGTTGTGTCATCTATCAATTGTGCCATAGACATTATGAACTTTTCAGGAGTATTGTTTGACTTTGACAGAATAGAAGCTAGTGTTCCAATCAAGGTTGATCTTATTTGGTCGCGTGCATTAATTATTATATAACCTTCTCCTTTAGTTACAAAGTTGCCTGTTTTATTTTCATTGTACCAGTTTAAAGAATTTATTATTTCCCTCTTGTAAGCACTCATCAGGGTAATTGCTTTTTTCTTTATTTTTTCATCTCCTAAGCAGGCTCCAATTCCCAATGACGCTTTGTCTAAACGTCCGCATGCATTAAGCAGTGTTGCAAATTCTTTTGCATCTTTTGTAGGGCTTTCCTCTTTTTCTTCCTTTAGGATGTAAACATTTCCAAGAACATCTTCAGGAGCTTTTTCATTGAGCCTTTTTAGTATAACCCCTGTTACAAGGTTTTTCATTTCATCCTTGCTTAGATGAGTAACTTTTTTCCATCCACTGCCATTTTTTGGATTTATTCCAATCTGATGCAGAAATTGTATTGCTCCAGATTCAGAGCCTGTAACACCTGGAATATAAGGGTCTGTGCAGTACTCCAAAACTTTGTGCAATGGTTTTGTCTGGGCTCCAAATAATCTTAAGCCGCGAATTACCTTAATTTTTCCTTTCTCAATCGCCGTTTTTAGGATTTCATCATTTAGCTTTTCAAAGCCGTTATGCTCCTGCATGTCACCTATAGCACCGATTATTGCAACATGCGCAAATTCCTCCATCTTTTTGTCTAGGCAGCTGGTAAATAAATAGACAACTCCTGAACCAGAAATCTCTTTACCTGCGTCAATTCCAAATTTATGGGGATTTACAAAGAAAACATTGCCTTTAGCTTCTGTTTTTTCAGGTTCGTGGTGGTCAAGAATAAAAACCTTTTTTCCCTGAAACATATTTTCTATATCTGTTATTGCTCCTGAACCTATATCAGTAAATACATAACACTTGTATGATTCTCTTGCTAATTCTTCTAAAACCTCTTTTTTTATCTGCTGAATTATTGAAATGGAGTATTTTCTGTTGTCATTATTCAGGCATTTGACCATAAGAGAAGCAGCGCTTATGCCATCAGCATCCAAATGGCTTATGACTCTTATAATCTCTTTCTTGTCAATTTTTTTAAATTCTTCAACACTTTTTTTTATATCTTCCTTGAACAACTCATAAGAATCCATTTTAAAATTTTAAGAATTAAGGTGGTATTTATGTGTTTCTATTCCCCAAATCTTCTTTCTCTCTTTTTAAATTCCCTGATAATCTTCATTAAATCGAACTTAGTAAATTCAGGCCACAGCTTGTCAATGAAAAATAATTCTGCATACGAGTTTTGCCACAAAAGAAAATTACTTAGCCTTTTTTCCCCTCCAGGCCTTATCATTATGTCTACATCATCTGGAAGGTAAAGATTTTGCTTGATAACATCTTCATCAATTTCTTGAATGCCTTTGCTTACGATTCTTTTGACAGCATCAACGATTTCATTTCTGCTGCCATATGCCAAAGCTAAATTTAATCTGTAATTATTGTAGTCTTTGGTCTTTTCCATGATGTCTGCAATAGCTTTTTGCATATCTTTTGGGAACATAGAGACTCTTCCTATTATGCTTATCCTGACCTTTTTATTGTGTATAAGCCTGTCTCTCCCAAAATCCCCAATCTTTTTCCTGAACAAGTCAAATAAATAATTTACCTCTTTTTTGTCCCTTTTGAAGTTCTCAGTAGAAAAACAATATAGTGTGACTTCTTTAATATCTAGTTCTATGCACCAGTTTAACAATTCCTTTATCTTGTCAAAACCCTTTTCATGGCCTTTGAATTTAGAGATGCCTAGTTTTTCAGCATAGCGCCTGTTTCCGTCTAAAATTATGCAGATGTGAGCCGGTATTTTATCTTGCTTCATTTTTTATTTAATATTAATTTTAATAACTCTGATTAGTTTTTATATTTTTGTATTATAGCTCATTAACAACGCTTATTTTAGAATCAACCATTGGTATAAATTTATATATCGGATTGGTTTAATTATCGATAATGAAATACAACATCAGAGCAGCATTATGGTTGAGCATTGTTATCTTTACAATCTTCTTGCTGCAGAAGCTGATTCCTAGTTTTACTGATTTGTTTATTCTGGATACCAGAACAGTTTTTCCCATGGTTTGGACTTTATTGACTGCTATATTCTTACATGGCGGAGTGGTGCATTTACTTTATAATTTATTTGCATTGGCATTGTTTGGAAGTATTTTGGAGAGTATAATTGGAAGCAGAAAGTTTTTGATTTTGTTCTTTGTTGCTGGATTAGCTGCAAGTTTAGCCAGCTTGCCATTCTATACCCGCGTTCTGGGAGCTTCAGGAGCTATTTTTGGAGTTCTAGGGATGCTGGGGATTTTAAGGCCAAAAATGACTGTTTGGCTTTACCATCTTCCTATGCCCATGATAATGGCTTTGTTTGTCTGGGCAGCTGGCGATATAATTGGAATTTATGCTCCAACAGGAACTGCAAACATTGCGCATCTTGGTGGTTTAGCTGTTGGTTTAGCTGCAGGAGTTTATTACAGGAAAGAATTCAGGGAAAATAGAAAAAAGAAAGAAGGTGTCTATATTGATGAAGAAAAAGTAAAAGAGTGGGAAAAGAGTTTTTAGATTAACACAACCTTTTTAAACATTATTCTAAAACATTAGGGCTATGAAAGTTAAAATCAATAAAGAGCTGATAGAGCATGTTGCAGAAATCGCTAGGCTGAAGCTTACAGACAAGGAAATAGAAAAATTCTCAAAAGAGCTTAAGGAAGTTATTGAGACTTTCTCAAAGCTGGATAATGTTGATACAAAAGGCATTGAACCTAGCTTGCAGCCTGTTGAGTTAAAAAATATGTTAAGAGAGGATAAAAAAGAAGAATGTTTCAGCCAGGAAGAGGCTTTAAGCTTAACAGAGCACAAAAAAGACGGTTATTTTAAGGGACCAAGGGCTGTATAAAATGCACAAACAATTAAAATTAGCCTTAACTGCAAATTCTTTTTTCTTATTAGCTGCAGGAATGCTGGGTCCTATATATGCTTTCTTTGTCAAGGATATTGGCGGAGATGTTTTGGCTGCTGGCGGCTCTTGGGCAGTTTTTATGATTG
>JAZDMC010000030.1:0-3005 GCA_043801325.1 Candidatus Woesearchaeota archaeon
AAAACTGCCTTGCCACCGCTTATTCTTCTTACAACATCAATATTATTATTTTTGCAATTATCTAAATTAATCTCTTTACTAACATCTTGGTTATAGCCAACACTGATTGCTGCTGGATTCCAGCCATAAACCCTTAAAACAGGAACATTACAATAACGCAATATAGCCTCATCTATAGCCATATTCATAAAGCCATCATTAAACCCAGTGTCAATAAAGCGGCATTTCATTTTAACATCCCATTCAACCTATCAGCCCTGTACGAACTTCTTACCAAAGGCCCGGCTTCAACATGCTTAAAACCCATCTCCAAGCCAATTTTCTTTAGTTCTTCAAATTCTTCTGGTTTGTAGAACTTACTGATTTTAACATGCTTTTCAGAAGGCTGTAGATACTGCCCTAATGTCAGAAATTCAACATCATTATTCCTCAAATCTCTCATTGTTTCTTTAATTTCATCAAAACTTTCTCCAAAACCCATCATAATTCCTGATTTTGTTTTTATATTTGGATTAATTTTCTTTATTTTATTTAACAATTCCAAAGAAAGTTCATAATTTCCACCTTTTCTTACTTCTCTAAAAATTCTTTTTACAGCTTCTATATTATGCCCAAGAACATCCGGCCTCGCATCGATTATTTTTTTCAAAGCATCAATGTTTATTGTATCTCTATCTATTTTCAAATCAGGTATCAACAATTCAACCTTACAATCCGGATTTAACATCCTAATTTCCTTAACTGTTTCTGCGTAAATGGAAGCACCACAATCTTCTAAATCATCTCTTGTTACAGAAGTTATTACAGTATATTTTAATTCCAGTTTCTTAACAGCTTCTGCAACTTTTTTAGGTTCATCAACATCAACTTCATTAGGCTTTCCAGTCTTGACATTGCAATAACCGCAATATCTTGTACATATATCCCCTAAAATAAGAAAAGTAGCAGTTCCATGACTCCAGCATTCAGATAAATTAGGACATTTAGCTTCCTCGCATATGGTATGCAGTCTAGTTGTCTTTACTAAACTCCTTACCCTGACATATTTTTCCCCAGTTGGCAGTTTAATCTTGAACCAACCCGGTTTTCTTTGCACTAATTCTAGCATTTTAGAACTCTTTCCTCAGTAACCACGCAATCAACAGGAACATCATGCTCTTCTTCAGGAACTTCATCAACAATCTGTAATTCAAAAGCAAGCCCGATTATTTTCACACCCTTTTTCAATATCTTGAGAAACTTGTCATAATACCCATGGCCATAGCCTATCCTATAACCCTTTTTGTCAAAAACAATTCCTGGAACAATTACCAAATCAACTTTTTCGTGATTAAATTCTCTAATGTATAATTCCTTTGGCTCAAGAACCCCAAAAGTTCTTGGCTCTAACCAGTAAAAATTCTTCAGTTCTGAAAGCTGCAATATAGGATAATTCTCCAGCACATAAGGTACAATAACAGTTTTTTCTTTTTTAGCTATCAACTCCTTAATCATTTCATGAGTGCCAACTTCATTCTTAAAAGATACATAAAACATAATATTTTTGGCTTTTTTGAACTCTTCTAAAGAAAATAAATTTTCCTTTACCTTTAGGCTCTTTTCCTTAACATCCTCTTTACTAAGAGCTCTTCTTTTTTCAAATATTTCGTGTTTTAATGCCCGTTTCATCCTAAAAATTCTCTACATGCTTAATTCTTTTGTTAATCAAATCTTTTGTTCCAATATCTTTCCTATGAAAAATCTTCCCTTTAACACCAGAAACAGCTTCTTCAGCAATTTTCTCAGCTTCATCCAAATTATCTCCAACACCTAAAAATGCAATCGCTCTTGAGCCAGTCATATACAATCCATCTTTCTTTTGCTCAACAGATGCATAATATATCTTTGCTTTATTGGGTGCTTCCACAACAATCTTTTCATTTTTTATTGGATTTTCAGGATAGCCTTTAGGAACAGCATACTTGCAGACAGTTGCTTTTTTCTCAAATCCAACTTTTATTCTATTTAATTCTTGAACAATTATTGCTTGGCAAATTAAAGCAAAATCAGTTTTAAGCAATGGAAGAACATTCATTGCTTCTGGATCACCAAACCTTGCATTGTACTCAATAAGCTTTACACCATCCTTTGTTAAAATAAAACCACCATACATAACACCCTTATAATAAAGTCCTGTCTCTTGGTAAATAGCATCCGCAACTTTTTTTGTTATCTCTAATGCTTCATTAACATGCTCTTTTTTAAGAAAAGGCAGTAAATGATTCTCACATGAATAAGAACCCATTCCACCGGTATTTGGTCCTTTGTCATTATCATAAGCCCTTTTGTGGTCTTGTACAGGCGGAGTCATAATAACTCTTTTTCCATCAGTTAAGCATTGTAATGAAAATTCTTCACCATCAAGCTTTTCCTCAACTATAACGCTTGGATGTGTTTCCAAAACCTCTTTGCAATAAGCTAATGCTTCTTCTTTTGTATTAAAATGATCTCCTTGTACTCTAACTCCTTTTCCTCCAGTCAATCCATCTGGTTTTACAACTATTTCATCAATTTCATTAAGAAAACTTTCAATTTCATTAAAATTATTATTATTAAAAATTTTAAACTTGGGGTTTCCCTCAATATTGTACTTTTGCAATAATTCTCTTGTAAATGATTTACTAGTTTCAAGCTTTGCCATCAATTTTGTAGGCCCGATAGCATTAATGCCGGCATCTTGCAGCTTATCAACAACACCCTCATTTAAAGGATCTTCAGGGCCAATAAAAGCAAAATCAACATTATTTTTCTCTGCAAACTCTTTTATTTTATCCAGCTCAGAATAAGAACCCAACATAATCTCCTTGGACAAAGAAGCAATTCCAGGATTCTTCGATTTCATATAAGAATATAGCTCTACATCTTTATTTTTCTTAAAAGTCTCTGCTATTGCATGTTCTCTTGCACCATGACCAATTAACAGCACTTTACTCATCAAACCACCTGAATAGGACTATTTTAGCCCT
>JAZDMC010000060.1:0-18564 GCA_043801325.1 Candidatus Woesearchaeota archaeon
TTAAGTTAATTCTTATGGTTCCTTAGAGCGAAGCCTGGTCAAACGCGCAGGACTTAAGACTAGTGCCATGATGTGGCACCCATGTGTAAGTGGGATATCCTGTCACTTAGTGTGTCCGAGGGTTCGAAACAGCTTTTTTGCTCACACAAAAAACCTGGGAAAAATGCGGTGAACTTCCCTTCGGTCGTTCACCTAGGATTTTGCTGTGCAAAATCAGAAAAGCTGACGAAAGTCCCTCCCCTCGCATTTCATGCCTCTGTAGCATAGTAGCTATTGCGCCACCTTGGTAACTTCAAGCTTTGCTTGACGGCTTAGAACGAGCAAAGCGAGTTCAAAGAGGTGGAGGTCGCGAGTGCAACTCTCGTCAGAGGCTTTCTGCTCACTCTAAATTCCTCTCATAGAAAACTTTTTAAACAAGAATAATAATAATTTTATCAATGGCAAAAATAAGTAAAATAATGGATACTAATGTATTAACATTAAAAAAAGAGGCGAAGATTTCTGATGCAGCCAAAATTATAGCTAATAATCCAAGTGGCTGCATAATAGTTGTCGAAGGCAAAAAGCCATTAGGCATAATTACAGAATCTGATATTGTCAGGAATTTGCTGTATAAAAAAAGAAGTCCAAATGAAAAAGTTGCAAAAATAATGTGCTCTCCAATTACTACTATAAGCCCAGACACAAAACTGGAGAAAGCCAATAAAATAATTGATACAAAGCATTTTAGAAGATACCCTGTTGTTGAGAATGAAAAGCTGCTTGGCATAATAACAGAAAATAGCATAGTGCACGCACTAAATGACAATATCAAATTCCATAGGAACATACAGAATATTGTGCTTATGGCCTTTGTAACATTTGAACTTTTTATTTTTATTTTATACGGGCATTTAATTAACCCCCTATTTTAAGGTGATTGGATGATAAAAGCAAAAACAATAATGACTGAGAACGTAGTAACAGTAAATGAAAATATGTCTATACCAGAAGCAGCAAAACTAATAGTAAACAAAGGTGTTAGCTGCCTATTGGTTGTAAAAAATGATATCCCTATGGCAATTGTCACTGAAAACGACTTGATTAAGGGGAGCATAAAAAAAGCTCCTAACAAACTAAGAGTAAAGGACATCATGAATAAAAATTTTCTGACAATAAGCCCAAGCACAGGTTACCCATATATACTTCAAAAATTAAGGAAAGAAAAAATAAAGAGATTCCCAGTAATAGAAAACAATAAGTTAAAAGGGATTATAACAGAAACAGACATTGTAAATGCAACAAGGGACTTTACGAGATTCCATCAGATAATGCAGGAAGTAATCCTGGCAATTTTTGGCCTGGTAACAGCATTATTCTTATTCTTCTTTAGCCCATTAGGCCAGTCAATTAGCAAATCACTTTTTGGGAGTTAATAGCAATCTTTTTATATACTCTGTCTATAACTATATCTCATTGGGCCTGTGGTCTAGTGTCCGTGAATTACAGCATACCACGGCTAGAAGCTATGACGTCGCCTCGACATTGAGTAAAATCGGAATGGCGGAGGTCAAGGGTTCGACTGTCCAAGAGCATTGCAACGCCTCAGGATTTGAAAGTCCCTTCGGGCCCATTAATACTCATATTAAAATGGATTCAAAATCATATCAGAAAATTATCTTTATATTAATATTCTTAGCTTTAATCATACTGTCATTTTTAATTATAAAGCCATTTCTTACTGCAATGCTTACTGGATTGATTCTATCTTATATTTTCTATCCAGTGTACTCAAAAATTTACAAAAAAACTAAGAGTAAGAATATATCCTCTTTGATTACCTCACTACTGGTTATTCTGATAATAACATTGCCTTTATTTTTTACACTTAATACCATCTCAAAAGAGGCATATACTACTTACCTTCTCTCAAGGCAGAAACTCGCAACTGGGCAATTTTTAACCCCTTGCGAGCCAGTTGATAAGCAGCTATGCAAGACCATAAATTATTTTGTTGATAAAGCCAATGACCAAAAAGTAAAATATTACTTTGATACAACTATCAAAGGTGTTACTACAAGAATAACAGAAAATATTTCAGATATACTATTCTCCATCCCAATATTTATGCTTGACCTGTTTATTATTCTCTTCGTCATGTTTTTCATTTTTAGGGATGGAACAATTTTAGTCAACAAAATTGAAAGGCTCCTTCCTTTAAAGAGGAAGCATAGGAAGAATGTTTTTAAAAAATTGAATGAAATGGCTTATGCTGTAATATATGGGAGCATAATAATTGCAGTAATCCAGGGAACATTAGGCGGTATTGGATTCCTTATATTTGGAATATCTTCCCCATTGCTATGGGGTATAGTTATGATTTTTGCATCTTTAATTCCATATATAGGTTCGTCTATTATTTGGTTTCCAGCAGCCATGATACTGATATTTAATGGCTACCTTGATTTGGAAACTAACATGATAATAAAGGGAATACTCCTTATCCTTTACGGTATATTTGTTATAGGGACAATAGATAATATACTAAAACCAAAAATCATAGGGGACAAAGGAGGATTGCACCCAGTCCTTGTCCTGCTTGGAGTTGTAGGAGGTTTGAAATTTTTTGGATTTATAGGGATAATAGTTGGTCCAATAATACTCGCAATACTTGTAACTTTCGTTAAAATATATGAAGAAGAAAAAGGCAAGGATTAAAATTAGTCATTCTGTGACAAAACATTTGGAATAAAATGAAATTTAAAGTCAAAGATGTAGACATTGCAACTGGGGGCCCTTTGGTTGCCATTTTAAATGAAAAGGATGCAATGAAGTTTGATATACACTATCTGGATAGGATTAAAATAAAAAAAGGCAAAAAAATTGAGACAGTTGCAGCAAGCATCACAACTAGCCCTAAAACAGTTCCAGAAGGAAGTATAGGAGTCTATGAAGAGGTTATAACCTCTTTAAAACTGAAAAATAATGATAAAGTCAGCATACAGTTAGCCCGCAAACCGCTTTCTATAGACTTTATTAAGAAAAAATTAGATGGCCGTAGCTTAACTAAAAAAGAAATTAATCAGATAGTATGGGATATTGTTAATAATAAGCTAAGCACCTCAGAGCTTACATTTTTTGTCGCAGCATGCTATACTAATCTAATGTCAATAAATGAGACAATAATGCTGACAAAGGCAATGGCCAGGCAGGGTAATATCTTAAAATTAAACAAATATCCCATAATTGATAAGCATTCTATAGGGGGGATCCCTGGCAACAGGACAACCATGATCCTAGTGCCGATACTAGCTGCTGCTGGATTAACAATCCCAAAAACTTCCAGCAGATCCATAACAAGCCCTGCAGGAACAGCTGATACAATGGAAGTTCTGGCTAAAGTAACATTTTCGATAAAAAAGATGAAGCAGATTATAACAAAAACTAATGGCTGCATTGTATGGGGAGGCAGTTTAAATTTAGCTCCTGCTGATGACAAAATAATAAATGTTGAAAAAACCCTTGAAATTGATGCTGAAAGCCAGCTTTTAGCTTCCATAATGGCAAAAAAATATTCTGTGTCTAGTACTCACATCCTTATTGATATCCCTGTAGGCAGTGGAACCAAGATAAGTAATAAGACAGAAGCCTTAAAATTAAAAAAAGACTTTGAGACCATAGGAAAAAAACTCAGGAAACATGTCAAAGTAATAATTACAGACGGCTCGCAACCAATAGGAAACGGCATTGGCCCTGCCTTGGAGGCAAGAGATGTCTTGTGGGTGCTAACCAGAGATAAAAGAAGGCCCATGGACTTGGAAAAAAAGTGCGTTGCCATGGCCCATGAGATCCTTAGGATGGTTGGAATCAAAGAAGGAAAAGACAAGGCCATTAAAATATTAAATTCGGGCAAAGCATATAAAAAAATGAAGGAGATAATAAAAGCGCAGCAAGGCAAAATCTTCAGTCCAGAGTGCATAAAAATAGGGAAATTCAAATATGATGTCAAGGCAAATAAGAGGGGCACTATAACCAGCATTGACAACAAAATAATTTCAAGAATAGCAAGGATTGCAGGCGCTCCATTAAACAAAAGAGCCGGAATTTATCTTTATAAGCATGTTAGAAATGAAGTCAAAAAAGGGCAGAAGCTCTTTACTGTTTATTCTGAGAGCAGCTATAAGCTTGAGTTTGCTAAGGAGTTTCTTAAAAGCGGGAATGGTTTTGCCATAAAATGATTTTTGACAATCATGCACCCAATAATAAATTTTAACAAACTTTTTATATAAAATTTTGTTTATTGCTTAAAATGAGAAAAAGAGGCGCATTTTCAATATTTTTTATAATTTTTTTACTTGTTCTAATGCCCAATGTATATTCAATTTATGGGGAGCTTATTTATTCAGGTACTGTTGAAGACAAAGACATTATTAATGTATCTGGCAGAAGTTTTGAATTCAAGATAGACTCTGTAAGCAGGAAAGTGTACATAAAAATAGATACTTCAGGAATTATAATCCCGGCAGGAGACTGCGAAATAAAAGATGGTTGGGATATATGCGCAAGTAATGTTACCCTTTCTTATAGAAACTACACCGCATGGTATGATGTCTATAAGACAAATGTAAACATCTACCAGCTAAAATCAACATTAGATGCAATAAGTTCAATAGAGAAAAATAATCTCCTAATAGGTGAAGAAACAATTGCAGAGCTTACTTTGGAAAATGCTGCTGACATTGCTGCTGAAAATGTTGCCGCAGCAGTCAATATTCCTTCTAACCTTCTAGTAACTAGTGTAGAAGGGTGTAAAAATGCTATTACTAGGGTTATCTTTGACGCTGATGTGTATCCAAAGCAGGTAAGGAAATGTACTTATAAGCTGCAGGGCTTGGGTGGAGGAGACTTTAAATTAAAGGCAAATGTTACTTACTTCAATGGGATAGAAGAGAAAACAGTAACATCTAATACTATAAGCGGCAAGGTATATAATTATTCACTGGAAATAAGCTCTAAGCTGAATAAAATCAGGTTTGATATTAACGAAAAAATAAACTTTACAGTTAATATTAAAAATACAAACGGAGATTATGATTTAACCATAACAAATTTTAACATTAAACTACCTGAAAATATTTTGCTCGTAAAAAAACCAAAAGACGCAGTTGCTAACGACAGGATAATCAGCTGGAGCGGCACTCTGGCTCCAAACGAAGATAAGGAATTTACAGCGCAACTCCAGGTAAGTGTATCTGGAAATTACTCCATCGTATCAGAAGCAAACTATAAACTAAGTAAATTCTCAAGAACAGAAAAAAACACACTCAACCTAGAGATTTATTGCGATTGCCCTTATGTTACCCACGAATTTTTCAATAAAATCACCATACCAGGGCAAAAAGAAGATCTCAAGGCATTAATAATCAACCCAAGCTCTGTCAATTATTTTAGTAATGTCAAGGTAGATTACGTTACAAATATCCCATATCTCCAGGATTTTTCAACAGCATATTCACAAATAAATCCGCTTGAAACCATAAAGCTCTTTGATTCTCCAGTTACTATTCCCAACTTAAGTGAATTTTATTATTTTAACATAACCGCAGTTTATAAATCTTCAGGAAACCAGCTTTTTGTTACAAGAGATAATTTAGTCATTGAACCCAGCAAAAAAAAGAAAGAACCAGCTGAAGAAATAATCATAGAAGAACAGCAGGAAACAAAAGAAACAATGTTGGGCCAGGAAGAAACCGAAGAAAAAACTAACCTTACAGAAAAAGAAATTATTCAGGAAATACCTGTAACCGCATTGGAAGATGGGAAAAAGAGTCCAATTAAATCATACACAGTAATCGCTTTCATTATGATTTTAATCGGGCTTTTGGTCATATTCATTTTGTTGAAAAGAGGCAAGGACGATGAACAAAAGCATCTAAATAATCCTAATTCCCAACAGATCCAGAAATAAAAACGCCGACGCCCGGACTTTCATCAATCTTTCTCATTTCTGGGCACCGAACGAAGTGAGGCGCCCTCTGATGGTTTTGGTCAAGCTTTTGCCGACCAAAGGAAGGGAAAAGATTGTTTTGAACCGGGAAACCCTTGCGGGAATCAGCTTTCTATTAAATCAATTAGCTCAAGGCTGACGCAATGCCAGGTTATGCGACGTCGGCACACAGTAAAAGTAATCATATTTGTTTATAAAACTTATTATAATTTTAAGAAATAAAATAAAAAAAATAAACTATTCCTTAAACCTCAAACCAAACTGCATTCCTTCTCTTTTGATGTCTAATCTTTCTGCCAAAGCATGCGAGATTATAGGCAAGGCGATTGTTGCGTCGCAATAACATTGCACATACCTTCCTTCCTTGGTTTCCTTGCCCCAAGAAACAGCTTCATCAAAAGTGCATCCAGACAAGCTTCCCCATTGCGGGCTGTCTGTAGTAATCTGCACAGCATATTTATGGGGGTAATAACTCTCACCAGTTACCCCTTTCCTGTTTTGTGAGGCTGGCCTATTAGGAACCTTCCTGTCCGGGTATAATAAATCTGCAGTTACTGCAAATAACTGGACAAAATCTTTTGGAACTCCTCCGCCAATATAAACAACAGCTGTATCTTTTACATTTTCGCTTAATCTTACAAATTCAATATAATCTTTTACGCCGTCTAAAGTCAGTTCAAAACCCTTGCTTTTTGCAATTAAAGCTGCATCTCCATACGGGCTGTCAATTATTGCAGGGCAGAAAACCGGGACATTATGTTCTGCAGCTGTAGCCACAATGCTATTAATTCCTTTCTTGCTTAACCACTTGCCAAACAAATATAAAAATTCTCTTGAAGAGTACTTATGCTCCTGATCTAAAGTTAAAATAAACTCTGCAATCAGCTCTGTCATAACCATATAGTCATCTTCTTTTCCAAAAAGATCATAGTACCTGTTCCAGCCTTCTTTGAAAAATCTTTCATCATCTACATTAGGCTTGCACTGGTAATAACTAAAGCCCATAGCATTAATAATATCCTCAGAAAGATTTGCTCCAGTACCAACCAAAATATCAATATAATGGTTTTCTATTAGCCATTGTATTATCTCCCCTTGGCCTGTTGTTGACAAAGAAGCAGCATAGCCAAACAATATTGTAGTGTCTTTACTCCTTATCATTGCCTCAAGAACCTCAGCAGCCTCTGCCAAACTCCTGCCTTGAAATCCAGTCTTCCTCATCTCTGCTAAAATCTGAGAAATCTTTTTGTCTTTAGATGGCCTTATAGCCACAACTTTGTCTTTAAAATAATCTTGACCCATCTAATACCACCCAATCAAGAACTTTCAATTTATTTTAATAGTTTTTGATTGATTCTATTTTAATACTTTTTATAATTGTTATTTTATTTTTACTTGAATTTTAATTATTGTTTATTTTTATTGTAATCTATTTTACTTCTTCATGCTAACAGTCTCCAACTCTTCTGATTTTTCCATCTCCAGAAATGCATTTGCAAGCTGCTTTCCACCTACTACCTGAGGCAATACCACTATTTTAGCTCCGACTTTATGCAGCCTGTCAACAGCATGCTCTTCCTCTGCTTTTGCAGCCAGATTAAGCTTTGGATTTAGATCGCTTGCCGTCATTATCAAGTATATATTGTCAGAATCTTCCCCTAAAGTTGCTATTAAGCCTCTTGCCTTTTCTATTCCAGCCTTTTTCAATATATTTGGATCTAAAGCATCACCCTGCAAAACACTTTCACCAGCAGATACCAGCCCAGTACCTTTATCTGCGTCCTTCTCTATTATTACATACCTTTGCTTTTTTTCTTTTAAGACATTGCAAACATATTTTCCAAGCTTTCCATAGCCGCATACAATAGTATGATTTTTTTCCTTTCTCATTCTAACCAAACCTCCTTTTATTCCTCCTAATAATGATATTGTTTGACCTTCTATAACAGCTCCTGCTACAAATATGGCAATATAAAGCACCAGCCCTATTCCAAGAGCTAATAATACCATAATAAGAATTTTGCCATAAAAAGTAGCCACTTCATACGGCATTCCAACAGTTGTTATTATCAATATAACATAATACAATGAATCAAACAAATCTACACCCTCAATTAAGCTAAACGCATACGTTCCTATTACAATGATGGACGCAAGAATAAGAACTCCAACAGTAAAATTCCTGACATTAGTATTTGCCATTACCCACCCCTTTTTACTTATTTGTTTCTATAGTCATTATTAAATCTTTTGCTTGTGGGTATTAAATTACTAAAACTTTTTAAACATAGTATTCTCCCAATAGTATATGATAGACCCGGTAATTATCGGAACAATAGCTTTGGATTCATTGGAAACTCCTTTTGGCAAAGTTAAAGACGCGCTTGGAGGCTCAGCTTCTTATGCATCTATTGCAGCTTCTTTTTTCTCAAAACCCGGTATTTTATCCATAATTGGAAAAGATTTTCCTGATAAGCACATAAAATCCCTAAATAAACGTGGTATAAACACATCAGGCATAACTCTAGGTGAAAAAACATTCCGCTGGCAGGGTTTTTATGAATTTGACATGAACCAGGCCAAGACATTAAGAACAGAGTTAAACGCTTTAGAATCCTATAAAGTAAAAGTTCCTGAAGATTATAAAAAAGCAAAATATGTTTTTCTTGCAAATATAGACCCAGAACTGCAGCTAGCCACAGTAAATGCAATGGAAAAGCCAGAACTTGTTGTTATGGACACAATGAATTTCTGGATTGAGCATAAGAAAACCCAGGTCCTGGAAGCAATAGACAAAGCAGATATCCTTGTTCTCAATGATGCTGAAGCCAGACAGCTCTTCAACACTCCAAACCTGGTAAAGGCTGCGCATGCTGCTTTAAAATTGCATTCTAAAGCTGTAATCATAAAAAAAGGCGAGCATGGAGCATTATTATTTACAGATAACAAGCATTTCAATGCGCCAGGATATCCTTTGGAAAACATAACAGACCCAACAGGATGCGGAGACTGCTTTGGAGGCGCATTTACAGGTTATCTGGCAAAAACCCGGGACTTAAGCGAAGCCAATATGAGAAAAGCAGTTATATACGGCAGCATAATAGCATCTTACAATGCAGAAGGCTTTTCAGTGGAAAGATTGAGTACAATAAACAATAAAGACATAGAAAATCGCTATAAGGAGCTTAAGTCAATAAGTGAATTTTAGTCATAAACAAAAATAAGGGGCTGTGCCTAATTTAGGGGAGGCGGGTGGGCAGAAGCAAGCAATGACATTTATTAAAATGCCGAGTTGCGTTAGCAACAATTTAATCGGCATTTTGGCTTCAGTTCCGCTCTGGCACTGCCCTAAGAAACACCAAAAAATGTCCATCAAAGAAAATATAAAATCTCTAAGAGATAATATTCCAAAAAATATTCAAGTTCTTGCAGCAACTAAAACAAGGACCATACAGCAGATTAAAGAAGCTATTGATTCCGGAATAAAGATTTTCGGAGAGAATTATGTCCAGGAAGCAGAGGAGAAATACCCCATAATAAAAAAAAGCAGCAAAATTCAATTATATTTCATTGGCCACCTGCAAAAAAATAAGATAAACCGCGCTTTAAAGATTTTTGATGTCCTAAACATAGATTCTTATGAAATTGCTTCTGCAATAGGCCAAAGAGCAGATAAAAAAATTAAAGTTTTAATCGAAGTCAATATCGCTAATGAGCCAAACAAAAGCGGATGCAAACCCGGTGAACTAACTGATTTAATTAAAAGAATATCCAACTTAAAGAATATTGAAGTTCATGGTCTAATGGCCATGCCCCCAAATTTCAAAGACACAGAGAAAACAAGGCCTTATTTCAGGGAAATGAAAATTTTATTTGGCAATATTAAAAAATTAAGATTAAGGAACATAAAAATGGATATTTTATCTTTGGGAATGTCCCATGATTACCAAATAGCAGTTCAGGAAGGCTCTAATTTAATAAGAATTGGTTCGCTGATTTTCAACTAAGCCTCTTCTTTTATATCGGCTGTTGTAACCATAGTATATGTCTGCCTTACTCCTTTCTGATCTTTTCTAAACCTTATCAAAAACTTATTGAATTCCTCAACATCTTTAAACTTCAGTTTCAAAAGTAAATCATATTCGCCTGTTATGCCAAAAATCTCCTTAACATGCTCATTATTCGTTATTTTTTCATTGATATATTCTGTTGTACCGCCTTTTATCATCATAAAAATAATAAAATTCTCTCCAACAGCCTTGTTGTTAAGTTTCACTGTAAACTTCTCAATTACGCCATCCTTAACCAGCTTCTTTATTCTCTCATGCACAGTGCTTGGTCTTATGCCTGTTTTTTTGGCAATATCCCTGATTGCTAATCTGGAATTTTGTTTTAGAATGTTAGTTATCGAATAATCCTTTTTGTCTAGCGTCATTTTAAGAACGCCCTCTGAGACATAGAACTTATCAAAATGTTAGGGGGTGCCCCAGAGAGCATGTTCAAAAACTATATTGTCCAACTTATTTATATACTTTGCTATTTTTGTCCAATTTTTTCTAAAATTTCCGGACAAATCTAATACAAATAGTAAGAAAAGTATATAAAAGACCTCATATCTAATTTAGGCATAACTTGATTGAGGGGTAAAAAATGGATGAAACTGAAAATTATAAGGTAAAGGATTTGTCGCTTGCTGATTTTGGAAGAAAAGAAATTGAAATTGCAGAAAAAGAAATGCCTGGGTTAATGGCAATTAGGGAAAAATATTCAAAAACAAAGCCGCTTAAAGGCGCAAAGATAACCGGAAGCCTGCACATGACTATCCAGACAGCAGTTCTTATAGAAACACTGGTTAATTTAGGCGCGCAGGTAAGATGGGCGTCATGCAATATCTACTCTACACAGGATCATGCAGCAGCTGCAATTGCAAAGAAAGGAGTTTCAGTATTTGCGTGGAAAGAAGAGACATTAAAGGATTACTGGTGGTGCACTAAAAAAGCCCTGGATTTTAATGGAAAAGGCCCTAACCTGATTGTTGATGACGGCGGAGACGCGACTTTAATGGTCCACAAAGGCGTTGAAATAGAAAAAGATCCATCAATCTTAGAAAAAGATTACAGCAGCGAAAGCCAGGAATTCAGGGAGCTTATGGATTCCCTTAAGGAAAGTTATGCGGAAGACAAGGAAAAATGGACAAAAACTGCAAAAGATATCAGGGGAGTCTCTGAAGAGACAACAACCGGAGTTCATAGGTTATACCAAATGATGGAGGAAAAGAAATTATTGTTTCCTGCAATAAATGTGAATGACTCTGTTACAAAATCAAAATTTGATAATCTTTATGGCTGCAGGGAAAGCCTTGCTGACGGAATTAAACGCGGTACAGATGTAATGGTAGCTGGAAAAGTAGTAATTGTTTGCGGTTATGGTGATGTAGGAAAAGGATGCTGCCAGTCAATGAAAGGATTTGGGGCAAGAGTTATCGTAACTGAGATAGATCCTATATGCGCATTGCAGGCAGCAATGGAAGGATATGAAGTAAAAACCATTGAAGAGGTTATCAGTAAAGGAGATATTTTTGTTACAGCTACTGGAAATTGCGATATCATAACTATTGACCATATGGGAAAGATGAAAGATAATGCTATAGTCTGCAACATAGGGCATTTTGACAATGAGATACAGGTTGACAAGCTTGAGAAATTTCCAGGAATCAGGGAAATTAATATAAAGCCCCAGGTAGATAAGTTTGTATTTCCTGACGGCCATTCAATAGTTTTATTGTCCAGGGGAAGGCTTGTGAATCTTGGAAACGCAATGGGTCATCCTTCTTTTGTTATGAGCAATTCCTTTACTAATCAGACTTTAGCGCAGATAGAATTATGGACAAAAAAGCACAAGCTAGGGGTATACACGCTGCCTAAAGAGCTTGATGAGGAAGTTGCCAGGCTGCATCTTGAAAAGCTTGGTGTAAAATTGACAAAACTCACAAAAAAACAGGCAGATTATATTGGAGTGCCAATTAACGGCCCTTATAAGGCAGAGATTTACCGTTATTGATTTTTATTTTTTTCTTGGTCATAAACCCAATTAAAACAGTAATACATATTTATAGAAACCTTTATATACCATTACTTATTCTAACATTATTATGTCAAAAAATGAAATAAACTTCCTGCTTAAGAATAAATATTCCAAATTAATAGAATTCTTTGTATCAAATCCCTTGGAAGAGTTTTATGTGAATGAAATTTTGAATAAAGTTGAAATTTCTCCGCAGGTATTGTGCAACAGCTTAAAGGAATTAGTGGAGATTGGTGTTCTTCTGAGTGTGAGGAAGGCAAATTCAATATATTACAGGCTGGATAATAAGAATGCGCTGGTTGGAACACTAAAAAAAATAGTAAAGCCTTTTACATATAAAGATGCGGGAGTTGACATAGACTCAGCAAATAATGCCGTTGATAGGATAAAAAAATATGTAAGACAAACTTATAATCCTGATGTTTTGTCTAATGTAGGCAGTTTTGGAGGTTTATATGAAATAGATTCTGAAACCGTTTTAGCGTCAAGCACAGATGGTGTAGGAACAAAACTGAAATTAGCATTTCTGGCAAATAAGCATTATACCATTGGGCAGGATTTGGTAAACCATTGTGTTAATGATATTTTGGTTATGGGGGCAAAACCATTATTCTTCCTGGATTATATTGGCTGCGGAAAAGTTTACCCGGAAGTTATTGAAGAAATTGTAAAAGGGCTTTCAATTGCATGCAAGGAAAATGACTGCGCTTTAATCGGAGGAGAAATAGCAGAAATGCCTGGATTGTATAAAGAGAAAGAATATGACCTGGCAAGTTTTATTGTAGGCAAAGTCAAAAAAAATAAAATAATTGATGGCTCAAATGTAAAGAAAGGAGATGTTGTTATTGGATTGTCTTCCAATGGCCTTCATACAAATGGTTATTCTCTTGCAATCAAGGTTTTGCTGGAGCATTCAAAATTAAAGCTGGAAGATAAACCAAAAGAGCTTAGTTGTTCATTAAAAGATGAGTTGATGAAAATCCATACAAGCTACTTAAAACCTGTATCTGAAATTCTGGATAAGTTTAATGTAAAGGCAATGGCCCACATAACTGGTGGCGGTTTAACTGAAAATATCCCAAGAGTTCTTCCAGACGGTGTTTCTGTTGAACTGGATAAAAAAACCTGGAAAATAAATCCAATCTTCTCTCTAATTCAGAAATTGGGCAATATTGATGATGACGAGATGTATAGGGTTTTTAATATGGGTATTGGATTTATAATTATTGTTGAAAAAGCCGATGAAATATTAAAGATACTGGCAAAATATCCTTTTAAGTGCCAGGTTATTGGAAAAGTAATTGATGGAAACAAAAAAGTAATTTATTAATCCATATTAAGCACAGTTCTCGCAATATACTTGATAAAAGTTATAGTTGCTTTTGTATGCTCGGCAATCTTTGATGCAGATACTATGGTTTCTCCAGAAAACCCTTTTTTCTTTGACTTAGCTCTCTTTAGGCAATGCAAGCACATATCTTCGCTGGCTTTCTCAAGAAAACTATCACACCTTTCAGTGAGGCCTGTGTTTGTTATCTCTATATCATATGCTATTTTTTTGTCATTGTTATAATAGGCTTTCATTGCATCATAGTATTTTTGCTTTACATCCTCACTTAGCTCCTTAAATTCTTTAAGCATTTTATAATCATATCCGGATTCTTCAATCAGCCTGCTTATTCTTTTCTGCCTGTCTGCAATCTCCTCTATCCTTGACAAAATTCTCCTGTCGCTTGATAATCTCCATGGATTTGTTTCAAACTTGCTCATAAGCATTGGATTTTCCATTGCATTCTTTATTACTCTGAAGCCAAGGTAATAAAGCCTGTTAACATCTGTATCCCTGTGAATTATGCCTTTTGAGCTGCATTTTCCCTCCATGCATAAAATAGTGTCATCAATCATTGACCTGGCTATAACATCCATCCTTCTTATTATGCTCTGTATTGGAATGCTGCTTACATCAATAAGGTCTTTTGCAACTATCCTTTTGGATGTCTGCTCTATGATTTCCATTCCAGAAAGGTTTCTTAAAATCCCTTTTATGACTAGTGCGTCATCTTCAATAGTTTCAGAAAAAATTTCAATTGTATTGTAATTATTAAGGTATGCTGAGACTATCTCTGACTTTATCATGCTTAGTTTTTTATTTTCAGCGCTTATAGAAATAGATTTTTCTTCTTTTTTAACTTCTTTGTCTCCGGCATAAAAAACCAATTCGTTGCTGCCTTCTTCAATGCTTATTGTATCTCCTTTCTTTAGGCTATGCTTATCTACCCAGGCCTTAGGCATAGTCACAACAAAAGAACCTTTGCTAAATGCTATAAGTTTTCTATGATCCATATATACCACCCTTAAGTATATAATTCATATACATACTATATAATATATGGGTCAACTATATATATTTAATTCTTTCTATTATAAGTTATATAATAAGTTTGAAAATTATATAAAAACTAAGAGGTGAGCGCATGAGACAAAAATTTCTGTCAGATGAGGAGCTTGATAGAAGTTTAGATGATGATAGCATTTACTCAGAAAATGTAAGAGACAGGCTTTTGGAAGATGATGAGATAAGCCCTGAAGAAGCAGCGTTTATGAAAGGATATGATGAAGCATATGTATGAGGCGAGACTATGAGAAAAAAATGCATACGCTGCGGATATATAATCCATAAGAGCGGCCATAGCGACCCTTATTTATGCCGGGATTGCGAAGATATGATGCTGGATGAAGAAACCAGGTATGCATATCTTGATAATGCATAAGGAGGTGCTAAAAATGAGGAAACCATCCGAAGACAAAGATTTTGAAGACTTTTTAAACAGATTTTTGGCAGATTTTACAGATAAGATGGTGGAGTTTAGTGATAAATAATATGCATAATCTAAGAAAAAAATATATTTTTTGTTTCAGCTAATGCTATAACCTGATTCTTATTAACGTCTTAAAATATCATAAATCAAAAACTTTAAATAGAAGCTCAATTATTTTCAAATCTGCTAAAAACACAACATATAGTGTTTGTTAACTATACTATACACAATATATGGTATTTATATCTAGTAGTAAAAAGGTATAAAATGGCGCAAAAGATTTCTGAAATAAAGAAAAGGGACGGAAGCATAGTTGCATTTGAGGAAAGCAAGATAACAAATGCTATATTTAAGGCTGCAAGGTCTGTTGGCGGCAAAGATATTGATGAAGCTAAAAAACTGGCTGATAAAGTGTTTAAGGAACTTGAACATGTAAACGGAATTCCAACAGTTGAGCACGTTCAGGACATGGTTGAAAAAGTGCTGATAGAGGCGGGGCACGCCAAGACAGCCAAGGCTTACATTGTTTACAGGCAGAAACGTGCTGAGTTACGGGAACAGAAGATGAAGGTTCTTGATAAAGACTATTTAGATGAGGTTGACAAAAGATTTGATGTTAATGCATTGCGTGTTTTGAAATCAAGATACCTTCGCAAGGATGATAGGGGAAAATTAATTGAGACTCCAAAAGAATTGTTTACCCGCGTGGCTGTTCATGCTGCTATTCCTGATATTTTCTATGATTCCAAAATTTATGATATAAATGCCAGGCAGAAAACTTTTGAGGTTTCTGATTTTGATGCTGCTTCTGTTGATGGCAGGTTTTCTATTGGAAAGTATAAGCTGAATAAGTACCATATGGATGGCTTGTGGAGAATATATGAAAGGCACAATAAGGATGGAAAGATGCTGGTTTCATGGTCCCAGTTTTTGGATTTGTTAAAAAGGGGTTATTTTTCTGCTTATGAGAAAAATGTTGAAGAGCTTTATTCTTTAATGGTCACAAAGAAATTTATGCCAAACACACCTGCAATAGCTAATTTTGGAAATGCTTTGGGGATGGGTAGTGCTTGCTTCCATCCAAACCAATTAGTATCCACAATAAATGGTCCTAAAAAGATAAGTAAAGTCCAAGTAGGTGATAAAGTATTAACCCATAGGGGAAGATTCAGAAAGGTTAAACAAGTATTCGTCAGAGAAACAAGTTCTCTTCTTTCCTTTGAATGCAAGAAATTACCAAAATCTACTATGCTGGTAACAGATGAGCATCCTATACTATCTTATAAAGATGGTGAAATAGGCTGGTATCCTGCATATATGGTGAAAAAAGGAGATCATGTGGCACTTTCTTATCCGACAGAAACAAAAGATATTGAAAAAATCATGGTAAGTGATGTAGTAGACGGTGTAACGGTAAAAAATGATAAGTGCTATTATGAATATAGAGGGGGAAAATTCAATGCATTTGTACATACTACAAAATCTGTAAATGATATTATTAAAGTTGATTATGATTTAATGAAACTGTTTGGTTTTTATCTTTCAGAAGGCAATGTTTCTAACAGTGACTGCGTAAGATTTACACTATCCTCAGATGAGTTAAAGTATTGCAATGAAATTATTTCAATAATAGAAAACAAATTTGGTGTAACCTCGTATGTAGAAACAAATAGCAATCCAGAAAGAAAGTGGTTATCATTACGCTTTCATTCAACAATATTGGCTAAATTCTTTGAGAGTGTATTTGGGACAGGCTTTGACAAAAAAAAAGTACCTAACTGGATCATGAGCTTGCCAACAGAGAAGCAAAAAGGCTTGATGTCAGGAATGATTCGTGGAGATGGAACTATATTCAAGAATTGGAAAAAGATGAATGCAAGGCTTGTCATGTCAAACACTAATTTAGTTTATTCATTTTGGCAAATGTGTATGAGATGTGGTGTGTTTAGTGCATTGGGCAAAGAAAGCATGCCAAAGCTTGGAAATGTTCAACCTGTTAGATGTACTTTAGGCGATGCAAAAGGCCAGTTATTGATGAATGAGTTATTTGAAGAAACAATACAAGAAACTGTAGGGGAGGATAAAACTTTTGTTGTCAATGGTATTGTATTTACAGATGTTGAAAAAATTGAAAAAATAGATTATGAAGGGCCTGTATTTAATCTTGAAGTTGAGGAAGATCATTCTTATGTAGCCAATATGGTCTCTGTGCATAATTGTTTTGTTTTAGGCGTTGATGACAGCATGGAAAGCATTATGGACACTTTAAAGTATACTGCTATCATACATAAAAGCGGCGGTGGTACAGGCTTTAATTTTTCTTCAATAAGGCCTTCTGGAGATTTTGTTTCTTCTACATCTGGAGCTGCTTCTGGACCTCTTTCTTTTATGAAAATGTTCGATACAATGACAGAAGTTGTAAAGCAGGGTGGTATTCGCAGGGGAGCTAATATGGGTATATTGAACAGCAACCATCCTGATATTGAAAATTTTATTGTTTCTAAGAGCGGAAATAAAGGTTTGCGTAATTTTAACATATCTGTTTTGATGATGGGTGATTTTTGGGATTGTTATGAGAATGACAAGCCATATCCCCTGGTTAATCCGCGCAATGGAGAGGTTGTTAAGACTGTAAGCGCTAAGATGCTGTTCGACAAGATTGTTTACCAGGCATGGGAAAGCGCTGAACCAGGAGTTATTTTCTATGATACTGTAAACAAGTATAACCCTTTTTTAGAGTCCTTAGGGCCTATTGTAACAACAAATCCATGCGGTGAAGTCCTTTTATATCCTAATGAGCCCTGCAATTTGGGCTCTATTAATGTATGGGCTTTTGCAAAAGAAGATTCAGATGGAAATGTATATTATGACTGGAATGGATTAAAAGATGTTGTGTATAAGGCTGTTAGATTACTGGATAATGTTATTGATATCAATAAGTTTCCTTTGAAGCAGATTGAGGAAATGAGTTTATTGACCAGGAAGATTGGCTTAGGGATCATGGGATTGGGCGATTTGTTGTATGAATTACGATTAGCGTATGATTCTGATGAAGGCAGGAAGTTTATAGAGAAAATAATGCAGTTTGTCGAGTATCATTCTAAAATAGAGAGTATTGCTTTGGCTAAGGTTAGAGGTAAGCTGATTTATTTTGACAGGAGTTTCTATAAAGAGGGTAAAATACCTGTCAGGGGTTTTGAGCTTTCTGATGAATGGGACTTTGACTGGAATCAGGTTTCTTCAGATATCAAGAAGTATGGAATAAGGAATGGCTATACTACTGTTATTGCGCCTACTGGAAGCATTTCAATGATTGCTGGCTGCTCTTCCGGAATTGAGCCTGTTTATTCATTGGCTTTTTAGAAGAATGTTAAGGTTGGAGTCTTTTATTATATTGATCCTGCTTTTGAAAGGGCTTTGAAAAGAAACGGTTTGTATTCTGATGATTTAATGGAAGAAATTTGTGAGAATAACGGCTCTGTTATTGGGCTGGAAGGGTTTCCTGCTGAACTGCAGAAGGTTTTTGTTACTGCTACCTCAATGACTCCTGAAAGCCATATTCGCGCATTAGCTTCTGTGCAGAAATGGGTTGATTCTGCTATTTCCAAAACAAATAACTTTCCTGCTGATGCTACTGTTGAGCATATGAAAGAGAGTTATATTTTAGCCCATAAG
>JAZDMC010000063.1:0-13461 GCA_043801325.1 Candidatus Woesearchaeota archaeon
GGATTACCTCCTGCGCCTAGAGGTGTACCTCAAATTGAGGTTACATTTGACATTGATGCAAACGGAATCTTAAACGTAAAAGCAAAAGATTTGGGAACAGCAAAAGAACAAAGCATTAAGATTACTGCTCCAAACAAATTAAGCGATGAAGAAGTTGAAAGAATGCAAAAAGAAGCTGAGCAGCATGCAGATGAAGACAAAAAAAGAAAAGAAGACGTCGAAACAATAAATAATGCAGATACGCTGGTTTACTCAACAGAAAAATTATTCAAGGATTTTGAAGGCAAAGTTGACAGCAAAGAACTTGAAACAGTAAAAGGGAAGATAATGGAACTAAAGGAATTGATTAAGCCACAAGATAAGGACGTTACTGCTGTCAAGCAAAAAATGGATGAAGTCAACCAGCTTGTCCAAAAAATGTCAACAGAGATGTACCAAAAAGTTGCTCAGGAGCAAGCTAAAAAGCAGCAGCAAGAAAAAGGCAAAAGTGGTTCAGCAGGAAATCACAAAGAAGATGACGAAAATGTAGTTGACGCAGAGTACAAAGTGGAAGACGAAGACAAAAAGAAAAAGAAGAAATAATTTTTTATTTTTTATTATTAATTTTTATATTTTTAATGGATAGATTATTATTGGATTTGTTTTTATTGAATAATAAAATAAATGACAAATGAAAAAATACCATCAAAAGAAGAATGTATAGGTATTCTAACTAAGAATAAAACTCCTTCTAATGTTATCGAGCATTGTAAGGCCGTATGCGGGTTTGCTGAAGAACTAGCTGAAAAACTGGTTAATAAAGGCTTTAAAGTAAATAAAGAATTGGTATCTGCAGCTGCATTACTGCACGATATTGAAAGGGAAAAAGACAACCATATAGCCACAGGGGCAAAGTTATTAAAAAGCATGGGCTTCCCGGAAGTTGCTGAAGTCGCTAGAAAACACACAATATATGCGATTAAAGAGTTGGAGAGTTATCTAAATACTATAGAAGAAAAAATTGTTTTTTATGCCGATAAAAGAGCCAAAGGCAACGAAATTGTCAGTTTGGAAGAAAGATTTGAAGACTTAAAAAAAAGATATAACAAAGATTTTACCAAAGAATTGGAATTCGCAAAAAAGCTTGAAAAAGAATTATTAAAATGACAAAGGATTACTATAAAATATTAGGCGTAGATAAAAACGCGACCAAGGAAGAAATTAAGAAAGCTTACAAGAATCTGGCTAAAAAATATCATCCTGATTTGAATAAAAAAGAAGATGGTGATGAAAAATTCAAAGAAATTAATGAAGCTGCTGCTGTCCTTGCTGATGACCAAAAAAGAACGCAATATGACGAGTATGGCACAACCGCAGACCAGTTCAAGGGCTTTGAAGGATTTGATTTCTCTGATTTTATGTCTGACACAGGAAGTAATTTTGATTTTGACAGCATATTTGAAAGTTTTTTTGGCGGAAGCCCATTTGGCTCAAGAAAAAGAAGAACTCGTAGGAGAGGAGCTGATTTAAGGTATGATGCAGAAATTACTCTGGAAGAGGCTGCTACTGGCGTAACAAATCATATTGTTATTCCAAGGATGGAACAATGCTCTAAATGTCGCGGCTCTGGCGCTGAAAGCGATGATGATATTATAAACTGCCCAGAATGTAATGGAAGCGGCTCTCAAAGAAGAACACAAAGAACACCATTTGGAATTTTTGCAACGACCGCCACATGCGGAAAATGCCGCGGCCAAGGCAAATACATAAAAGAAGAATGTACAGCCTGTGATGGAACAGGAGTTGTTAAAAAAAACAGGAAGCTTGAAATTAAATTTCCTGCTGGCGCAGAAGAAGATACAAACCTAAGGATAATAGGGGAAGGCGAAGCAGGAGAAAAAGGCGCAGAACCTGGAGATTTATACATCATAATCCATGTTAAAGAACATGAAATATTCGAAAGGCATGGTGATGACATCTACATCAAAATACCCATACCTTTTACTATTGCTGCGCTTGGAGGAGAAGTTGAAATCCCTACTTTAGAAGGCAAGGCAAAACTGAAAATACCTGCTGGAACACAAAATAACACAATTTTCAGAATGAAAGGCCATGGCATACCTTACCTGCATGGCCATGGTACTGGAAATGAAAATGTTGAAGTTGTTATAGAAGTGCCTGAAAAATTAAGCAATAAGCAAAAAGAGCTGCTTAAGGAATTTGAAAACCAAAGCAAGAAAAAGGGGTTTTTTGAAAAGATATTCTAGATTTTTACACCACAAACTTCAGCAAAGCTTTTTGCATCCAAAGAAGCGTTTCCAACTAGGCCACCATTAATATCAGGCATTGACAGCAGCTCGCGGGCATTCTCTGGCTTCATGCTGCCGCCGTAAATAATCCTAATATTTTTAGCTATATGTTCATCAAACATATTTTTAATAAAATTTCTTATTAACTTATGCCCCTCTTCAGCATCTTCAGCAGTTGCAGCCTTATGATTTGGATTGCCTTTGCTTATTGCCCAGATTGGCTCATAAGCAATATCCATTTTAAGAATCTGATTTTTATCTACGCCTTTAAGGCAATTTTTAAGCTGATTTTCTATAATTTCCTTTGTTTTTCCCTTTTTTCTTTGTTCTAAATCCTCTCCAACACACAAAATAGGCCTTAATGAAGTATTTAGCGCAGCAATAAGCTTTTTGTTTATCAAAAAATTGTCTTCATTGAAAAATTCTCTTCTCTCAGAATGCCCCAGGATAACATATTCACAAAAATCTTTCAGCATCAAAGCAGAAACTTCGCCAGTAAATGCGCCTTTTTCCTCAAAATGCATATTTTGCGCGCCAAGCTTTATGTTAGTGTTTTCAACTAGCTTTTTTAATTTGCATAATGATGTAAAAGCAGGGAAAATAACAATCTCTGTATTTTTTACATTTTTTACAAGTTCCTTAAACTCATCGATAAAAGAGATAGCTTCTTCTACATTCTTATTCATCTTCCAGTTTGCTGCTATTAAAGGCTTCATTAGTATTTTAACTCACTCATCACTATCTGAACCTGACTTTTCCATCTTGTCTTTTAGCTCAGAAAGATCATTCTCGCAATGCCAGCAGTATCTTTCATCCTCGCTTATCTCTTTTCCGCAATAAGGGCATTTTGCCATTTTACCCTTATGGTTTTATTTGTCTTTAATAAATTTATTTGTTTTTAACGATAAATATATATAATTTCAATCATATATAGGAATAATCAAAATGTCCGGACCAGCAGAAGGAAAAATAGAAATTAAAGATGCAAAAGTGTATATTCATGTTAAAGGCAAAAGCAATGCCAGGATAACCCATATTGACATTGAAAGCCCTGTCATAAACAAGATAATAAAAGATAAAGAAGCAACCTATTGCGCTGGAAAGCAAGGAGGCTGTTTTATTGGCTTAAAAAAAGAGATGATTAAGCGCGCAGAAAAATTAATTAAAAAATAAGATTATTTATCATACTGGCCTTTAACCTTATACTCGTCTGAAGTAAGAATTTTATTGTAAACTTTCTTATATTCTTCATCAAACTTGTTTCTTCCAAAGAATACCTTGTACAGTAAGTAAATCCCCATAACAATCCCAAGCCCAATCAAGATATTATTGTTGAAAAGCATTTTAAATATTATGCAGGGCAAAACTGTATATAAATGTTTTCTTTTTTAGAACCTTAACTAATATTAAATTTTTAATAACTAGGCTGGTTTACTAGGTAATATGATAATGAAGAACTTTCATTATTTACTCCTACTAGTTTGCGATCTTCTAAAATTGTAACTGCATAGTCTACTAGCTTATGAATACCATAGTCTTCCAGGTGGCCATTTAAAGTCTGTATAGTTGAATCCTTTAGCTTCTCTCCTACCCTATCACAAATGTATGCCCAATGTGATAACTGTCGCGGAGATCTTTGTTGATTTCCATCGCTCAAAATTTTAAGAACTGTATTTTCAAGAAACTCTTTCTCTTTATCTGAAAGAACTGCATGTACTCCTTTAAGACCATCTCTTAAATTTATATCCATAACACTACTTTGGCCCATACAAAAATATAAGATATAATCTCATTCTTAAACGTTATGTTAGTATAATAACAAATAAAAACAACAAACTATTTATTTAACCTCAGCAATCATTTGGTGTAGGTAGTTAAAAACCATCAAAATGCCGCTAAACACAACCACAACAAAACTCCTGATAAGCCTTTTGATAATTATAGCAGGATATTTTATAACCAAGATTGGAAGCAGCTTAATAATATCATTCTCTAAAAGAAAAGAGATAATAAGCGTAAAATACATACAGGTTATAAAGGTTTTTAGGTACTTAATCCTGATTTTTACAATCCTGGCTGCATTAATTTACCTGCGGGTTGATCTGTTCAAGGACATAGCTATTATAGGAGAGTTTATGTCAAACACATATAATTTGCTGCCAAACATACTTCTTGTGGCATTATTGATTTTATTGGCTATAGCGGTAGTAAATCTTATAACCTTCGGGTTAAAGAGAACCTTTGATGCAACAGGAATAACAGAATTTATGCTCGAGCAGAAAAGAGAGTATTTTTTAAGCGGTATTCTGGCTTTTGTGCGTGTTTCTTTATATTTATTCACAGTATTATTCCTGCTGAACTTATTTGGAATAAATATAAGCGGCATAACATCTGCAATTGGCTGGTTCTTCTATGGCATAATGGCCTTGCTTTTTTTATACATATTTTTTGGCACCCACATATTTATAGAAAATTTTATAGCAGGAATTTACATAAAAACCTCGAGGACTTTTAAGCTGGGCCAAAAAGTTAAAGTTGATGATATAGAAGGCAGCATAAAATCCATCTCCAACCAAGGCGTTGTAATAAAATCAGATTATAGCTATGCTACGTTTATACCAAACAGGGAATTTGTAAAAAAAGAAGTATCATTCAAGAATATTGAGACGGACCTTGACACTTTGGAAAAGATAAAAAGCTATTATATCGCGCAAAGGCCCAGTTACTGCGGTCCAGCAAGCGTCTCAATGATACTAAAAATATTTGGCTACAGTGAAAGCCAGTCAAAAATAGGAGAACTAAGCGACTCTAAAATTGGTGTAGGAACGCATCCGCAAACTTTAATCGAAGTTACACAGGACCTTACCCAAAACAAAATTAAGGGGGCCTGGATTGATATTGACCACATAACTGACTTAAAGGATGAAATGAGGCTATGGCTTAATGAAGGTGCGATGATTATTGTAGATTATAAGAAGAATATTTTATTTCCAGAATCAAAAACAGCGCATTACTCTGTATGCGTAGCTGTTGAAGGCGATGAGCTTGTAATTCTTGATCCAAGCAGCAGCAAAGGGGGTGTTTACCTGGCTGATGCGGAAAAAGTATATCATGGAATGAATACTTACTCAGAGCTAATAAAAGGAAAACGCGGCTATATTGTTTTTGCTCCTGAAGGAACTACTGCTTACCATAGGATTGAAGAAGGCTTGATTTACGCCGACCCGAGCTTATACACTGACCTGAGCAACAAGCTAAAAAATGAGCTATATAAGCTAACTGAAAAATCCGAACTTCTTGAAACAGTTTTGCCATTACGGGTAAAAAACTTCATAAGAAAATGGCGCGAAAAGGACAGAATTGCCAGGTTATGGAAGCCTGAGAGCGGTTAATCATAAATCTTTTAATCTCTTTCCTATTCTTTCTAGAAAATAATGAGAAAGTTGAGCATTGTACTTATATTATTTTTACTTCTAACCCCAGCAGTCTTCTCTATAAGTTTACAAGACCTAATTAATTTCTTTAATTTTAATTTCTTTACAACAGCAATAAATATCACAAATTATGATGACTTTATGGTAGACAAAGATGAAAATAATATCAATGACACATTAATAATAGAGCTGACAACTAATGGAAACTCTGGAACTTATTTAATTTCTATTGACCTATACGATAAAAATGTAATAAAGAACGAGACAAACAAAACCCTAAGCTCTGGAGCAAATAAGTTCAACATAACTTTTTCAACAGATTTTTTTACAAAAAACAAATTCAATTACACAATTAAGGTTTATGAAGAAAATTACAGCTTAAAGTACAGCAAAGAAAACATTGAAACGCAGTTTTACAATAACTATGAAACTACAGTTAATATTGTAAATATAAGCGACAAATCAATAAACAACCGCTTACAGCTAAACTTTACAATAAACTTTACAAAAAACAATACATACGAAATAATTGCTTATTTAGGATACAATAATTCTATTATCTTTTCAAAAATAAACCAAAATGTAAATGCTGGAGTAAATAATATCCTAATGAATTTCAACAATGAAACAATAAAAAATACCCATTATATTGGAAAATTCAACCTAACTTCCCTAAAACTTAATAACAAAATAATAAAAACAGATTATTTGACAAATTTGTATGATTATAAAGACTTTGCGCAAACCTCATATTTTGCTGGTTTTTCCGACTATGGTTTTGATTTAAACAATAATAATTTATTTGATTTTTTAAAATTAAACACAACATTGGAAATAAAGAATAATGATTCTTATAAAGTTGATTTAGCGCTGTATGATTTATTTAGTAATTTTATTGCGCAGGAAAACAAAACACAAGCATTAACCACAGGAACAAATAACTTTATTATAGACATTAGTGGAACAAAAGTATACAATAACAAACTCAGTGGGCCTTTTATTCTGAAATATGCAAAACTAATGAAAAATAATGATATTATAGATCAAGTTAATGATTTTTATACGACGCAAGCTTACAATTATACAAATTTTGAAAAACCTGACCTGCCAGACCTAAATGTCTCAATTGATGCTTCTGAAGATTATTTTGAGAATAATGTAACATACAATATAACTTTCAATGTAACAGTAAAGAATATAGGCAACAAAGCTGCTTACAACATTTTCCTAGAGATTTTTGACAACTATACATACAGCAGAAATGAGTCATTAAGCATATTATCTTCAGGAGATTCTGTAAAATACACAACTGAAATTATAAACATTTCAGATATAGAGCTTAATGCAATTGTTGACTTTGATAATTTTATAGAGGAAAGCAATGAAAGCAATAATGTAGTTAAAAAAACAATAAGTAAAGAAACCACTTCAGAGCAAACAAGCACAACAGATACTCCAACAACAGCTTCATCCGGTAGTGGAGGGGGTGGTGGTACAATAGCCACAACATGCGCAGAGCAATGGAACTGCAGCCAATGGTCTAACTGCATCAACAGCATCCAAACAAGAACATGCCAAGACATTAACAATTGCCAAACAACAAACAAACCATTAGAAACCCAAGAATGTTCAATAACAGAAGAACCAAAAACTAAGGAACAAACAATTAAGGAAAAAGCAACAGAAACAACACTTGAAAATAGTAATGAAAAAGATACTCAAAACAAGCCAGAATATTCGTTGCCAGGCATAACTGGATTTTTAGCAGGCCCTCCAGAAAACGCAAATAAAAATATAGGCACATTAATAATGTCTGTTATTGTTATTTTAGGACTATCTGGCTATTTTTACTTTCTCCATAAGCCAATTTAAAAATATTTAAATAATCACATTAAAAACTAATTCTTATTTTGGGGCTATAGTGTAGCTTGGCCTATCATCCCAGCTCGGGGCAACCCAATTCGTTGAGTATTTGTCAAAGAATCTGTGAGACGAAAAGCTGGTGACCCGTGTTCAAATTGCTGTAAGGTCATGCCTTAGGCATTGAAATTCACGGTAGCCCCACTTTTACCACCATTTCTATCAAAAACATTTATATATAAGCATATTAATAACTAGATTTGGTGGAATTCCATGGCTTTTGTTAAAAAATTCGCACTTTTTGCACTAATATTCTCGCTTTACATGTCCATAGTATATGCTGCAGCTTTTGATGTAGAGGTAGTACCTATTAAGGACCGGATTGTGATTGATGAATTTGCAAAATTTCGCTTAGAGATCCAAAACAACCTAAAGCAAGATGATGAGTATAGGATCTACTCAACTGACTTCCCAACCTGGGACGTGAAGACTGAGCCTTTAATAAACCCCATAACCCTGGAATTGGCACCTGGTTCAAAAGATAGTGTCGAGCTTATAGTAGATCCATTGAAAATACGGGATATCGGAACATATGCTGTAACCGTAAATGTAAGATCCAAAGTTACAAACAGCTTTATTTCTGTCCCACTAAAAGTCACAATATTATCAACAGGACCTTTAATAGGCGGCTATGTCCCTACAGTCATCACCAGCGTAGGAATACCTAAAAAAATTGACCCCAGAGAAGAAATTCCTATAAAGATTATCCTCAACAACCAAAATATAATAGATTACCCTGATTTAGTTGTAAAGCTGGAAAGCAGCCTAATTAAAGAAAAAATAGAAACTAAACTAGGCCCAAAAGAAGAGAAAACATTGGACCTGGCAGTAAACATAGATTCGCTAACGCCTCCGCAGGAAGATGATTTTGTTGTGGCTGTGTTTAAAGGAAACAGGAGTATAATAAACCCTATTGTAAGAAGGCTGGAAATTGCAGAATATGCAAGCCAAGAGCTCATAAGCCAGGAAAAGAGATTCTTATTGACAAGAAACCATTATAGTTTTGTATCAAACAACAATGGCTATGAAGGCGAATTTAAGATTGAAACCACTTTATTAAGTTCAATATTCTCTTCTACAAGTCCAAAAAGCAAGACTGTAAAAGAAGATGGCAAAAGGTATTTTGTTGGAGATGTAAAATTAGAGAATAGTACAATGGAGATTGTTGTTACAAAAAATTTCATACCCCTCTTTACTGTGATTGCATTATTAGTCATTTTGGCGGCATCATATTATATTTTTAGGTCTCCACTGCTTATAACTAAAGAAGCCAGTAATGTAATAAAAACAGAGGGTGGAATTTCTGAAATGACAATTGTCCTGCATATGAAAAATAGGGGCAACAGCAAAATAACAGATATAGATATTAGTGAGTTTATTCCTGCGCTTGTTTCCGTAGGCAAAGAAGTCCCAATTGGTTCTTTGCAGCCTGAAAAAGTATTAAAGCACGAGGGTAAGGAAACCACTATTGTGAAATGGGCACTAGACAATCTTGATATCTCAGAAGAACGTGTTTTGTCATATAAAATAACTTCAAAACTGACAATACTAGGAGGCTTTAACCTTCCTGCCACCAAGGCAATCTTCAAGCAAAACAACAAAACAGTTACTGCTTCATCCAACAGGTTAAGTGTTAGTGAATGATTTCTTCATAATTCAGGAAATTTCCGACAAATTTTTAAATATTAAAATAATTAATGTAATTCTGGGGTGATTTTATGGTTGAAGAACCAAAAGCTAAAGAAAAGGCGCCAGGAAAAGAAGTAGGTAAAATTAGTCATTACTATACCAATATTGGCGTATGCGTTGTTGAATTGAGTAATGCATTAAAAGTTGGGGACAAGGTAAGAATTAAAGGCGCAACAACTGATTTTGAGCAGCCAATAGACAGCATGCAGATAGAGCACGATAAGATAGAGGAAGCAAAAAAAGGCCAGAGCATCGGCTTAAAAGTCAAAGAGCATGTAAGGCAGCATGATGTTGTGTATAAGGTATAGATTTAAATCTATTTTTTAATATTTTATTCTAGACCAGCCTTTATTCTTCTAACACCAGCCGCAGAACTCTCTTCTTTCTTTATTTTAAATTTACCTAGCTCGCTTGTATTCTTAACATGAGGACCGCCGCAGATTTCAATTGATTCCTTTCTTATAGTATAAACAAAAACTTTTTCTCCATATTTGCTTTCAAAAACTCCCTGCGCTCCTTTTTTCTTTGCTTCTTCTACTGTCATTTCTTCCCTTACAACATCCAATTTTTCCTTTATTTTTTCATTAACCCAATCTTCTACTTTTTGAAGCTCTTCTTTTGTAAGCTTTCTGTCAAAATTAAAGTCAAACCTTAATCTTTCCGGAGTTATGTTAGAGCCCCTCTGAAAAATATCTTTTTTGCCTAAAACTTCTCTTAGAGCCTGATTTAACAAATGAGTTGCAGTATGCAGCTTAGTTGTTTCTTCACCGCTATCAGCTAAACCTCCTTTAAAGCGCTTTTCTGCTCCTGTCCTGCTTAATTCCTGGTGTTTTTCAAACTCTTTTTCAAAACCTTTGACATCAATTGGAACATTTTTCTCTTTTGCTAATTCTTGAATAATTTCAATAGGAAAACCATAGCTTTGGTAGAGCAAAAATGCTTCTTCTGCTGTTATTTGATTGTCTTTTTCAGCCATTTTTTTGAATTCTCTTAAGCCTTTTTCCAAACTTCTCTGGAATTTGTCTTCCTCTTTTTTTAATTCTTCAAAAATAAATTGCTGTTTTTGTTTTAATATTGGATAATCTTCTTTGTAAATGTCTATAATTATTTTAGCTAATTCAACAGTTACATCCATCTTAAATAAATCTACACCTAATTTTTTTAAATGCCTAATTGAGCGCCTTAGTAGCCTTCTTAATATATAGCCCTGATCAAGGTTTGAGGGAGTAACACCATGCTCATCACCAAGTATGAAAACAGCAGACCTCATATGGTCGCAAATGATCCTTATTGATTGGTTTTCGCTTGTATAATGCGGCGGGGTTATCTTGTCTAAGAAGTCCACTAACGGCTTGAAAAGCTCTGTTTCATATACTGTCTTTTTTCCTTGAAGCATTGCAGCTGTTCTTTCGACACCCATCCCAGTATCAACAGTCTTTTGTTTTAAAGAAATGTATTTTCCCTCTTTTGTCTTGTTGTACTGTATAAAAACATCATTCCAAACCTCAAAATATTTTCCGCAAAAACATCCTGGCTTGCATTCTTTTCCGCATTTTTCTTTTCCAGTGTCAATAAACATCTCAGTATCAGGGCCGCACGGTCCTGTCAAGCCAGCAGGGCCCCACCAGTTATCTTTTTTTGGCAAGTAAAAAAGTCTCTCATTAGGAATTCCTAAACTTTTCCATATTTCTGCTGTTTGTTCGTCTTTTGGGGCATCTTTATCTCCAGCAAAAACAGTAACATACAGCTTATTCTGATCTAAACCAAGCCATTTTTTTGATGTCAAAAATTCAAAGCTCCACTCAATTGCTTCCTTTTTCCAGTAGTCTCCTAAGCTCCAATTTCCAAGCATTTCAAAAAATGTCAAGTGAGAAGGGTCTCCTACTGCATCTATATCTCCTGTCCTAATGCATTTTTGGGCATCAACTAATCTTTTTCCGGAAGGATGGGGCTGTCCCATTATATACGGAACAAGAGGATGCATTCCTGCTGTTGTAAACAAAACAGTAGGATCATGCTCAGGAATCAAAGAAGCAGAACTGATTAATTTATGCTGTTTCTCCTTAAAAAACTCAAAATACTTTTTTTTTAGATCTTTAGCATTCATGATATGAATAAGAATGGATTTATTTAAAAAGTTTGCTTTAAAGATAGGTAGAATAAATAAAAAATAAAAAGAAATATAAAATTATTCTTCAGGCTCGCTTGCTAAAAATGCCCACCATGGTTTTTTAGCTTGTATTACTTCTCCTGTCTCGGCATCCACCTGGGCTTGTACTTGCATTTTTGTCTTAAATAATCCCAAGAATCTTGCCTGCTTTTGCGCCTGAACTTCATAAGCAACCCTTACTTGCTCACCTTGTCCAACCTCTTTCAGCTCTATCTGGCAATTATTCTCTTCTGAACAAACTTTTAGTCTTAATCTTTCTAATGCTCTCTGTGATGCGGTGTCAGGCATTACTTTAACTTCAGAGTTTTTTCCATTGCTTAATTTAACCATTAATTTCGTCTTATCCTGAACTTGTTCTTGAGTCATTTCCATGGAAGTTGCTGCAGAAACACCACCAGAATGGATTTGCAGCCTGTTATTGGCCTGCTCCCGGATTTGGATAGTTTTTCCGCTCTCAGAAACATATTCTCCTGCTTTTGCCTTTACCTGCACTGCAGCGGTGTTCTGAATCTGAACTTCTTCACCTTGATTTTTCTGCTGTGTTTTTGTATTTTCACTTATTAGACTTATTAGCATTGGCTTGGGTGTTTCCTTGTCAGCTGCCTGCCCTGCCTCTTTTATTTCAGGACTGCCACCGGCATCCTCTGGAGCTCCTACTGCCACTACTATAGAAATCATCAAAACAAAAACCATCGCAAATATACTGATTTTTTTCATAAGTATCGCCTAAGCTTACCCTAAAAGAACTTGTTTTTAAATGTTTCTATGTTTATTGTATCAAAAAAGTAAATGCTCCCAACGGGTATACCGCCTTTTTGGTAATTTTTTGGAATTTTTAAAACTCTATTAAAAACTTGGTCTTATTTTTTAGATCCATACTTAAACAGATTATTCCTCTTTATTTCCTCAAACTCAACATTGCTTTTAAGATGCTTAAATATATTTTTCTGATATCGAAATGGAGAGTTCCTCTCTTTAACCAATAGTTCATATTCTGCTTTTATTTTGTCAAGTGGTAGTACAGAAAGCCCTTTTAATTCTGCAAAGATTAATGGATTGGTTATTGCAGCCCTTCCTATCATTGCCCCTTTGCAACCAAATGACCTTATTTTTTCAACATCGTCTTTGGTTTTTATGTCTCCATTGGCTATGATATTTTTTCCTGTTTTTACGCATTCAGGGAAAACACTCCAGTCTGCCTTTTCATTATAGCTTTGGTTGCCGTGCCTCGCATGAACAACAAAAAAATCTGCATTTACACCTTTTATTAGGTTAAGGTAAGCCTCTTTTTCCTTTTCATAGCTGTTAAGCCCAAGCCTCATCTTTATACTTGCCCCATAGCCATAATCCTTTATGGCATCAATCAATTTTTTTGTTTTTGAAATCCTCTTTATCATAGCGCAGCCCATGCCATTATTTACAAAATTTGGCGCAGGGCACCCTAAGTTTAAGTTAAAGCCCTTAAAGCCTTTATCCGGAGAGAATTTAGACAAAAATTTTTTCAGGAACTGCTCCCTTTCCCCTATAACCTGTATTATTGTAGGCGTGTCATCATACAGTTTTATCCTTTCCAAGGATGACTTATTGTTTTTCGCCAACGACTCAAACCTTATTAATTCCGTAAAAGCAAGGTCTGCGCCGTATCTACAGCATATAGCCCTAAAGCAAGAGTCTGTCATGTCCTCAATCGGCGCAAGCATACAGTAAAACTTGTTTTTGAAGTCCATTAAAAGAAAGTAAATTTGCTAGCTTTTTAATAACTTTGTTTCAGAGGAATCATGTTATTCCAACGATAGAATTAAAAAATAAAAATGAGTATAATGCTCCCAACGGGATTTGAACCCGTGTCTCAGCCTCGAGAAGGCCGAATGATTGGCCGGGCTACACTATGGGAGCCTAAAAAGGAAAGAGTGGGCCCGAGGAGACTTTCATCAGCTTTTCTGATTTTGCGAAGCAAAAT
>JAZDMC010000071.1:0-2892 GCA_043801325.1 Candidatus Woesearchaeota archaeon
TGCAACAGACAGACTTACATATGGTGCTTGCGCTGAAGATTTACTCAAATACAAATCAATTCTTGCATGGACATACTGTAAAGAAAAAAATACATTCCATAGGTTAGAATTTTTTGTTCCAATAGAATCTTTTTCAGAGTCACATATTGATATGATAACTTCTTTTAGATGCTGACAACTATGACTACTTAAAAATTTCTTCTATTGGCTTGCCTTCTACAAAATCAGGTATAGGCATCCCCATAAGGGTCATTATTGTCGGATATTGGTCGACATGCCCTATAGGGTCTTCTATGAAATGACTTTCCTTAACACCCGGGCCCATGATTATAAACGGTGTCCACATGCTTTTTGCTTCTTCTGGGTGTATTGCCTGTTTATAGCCAGTCTTTAGTGGTATTGAGAACAGTTCCAACTCTTCTGTCATTTCTTCATTCCATCCATAGCCTACCTCGTTTGCTATTACCAAGTCTCCTACCCTATCTGTTGGGAGATCCAAAAATTTTTCTACATCCTCCCATTTAGTCACTGTAGCAACAGGGCTTTTTCCTCCGTCCCTTAAATCCAGTAATATCTTTATTACCTGATCCCTTAATGCTTTATATTCCAGACCTGATGCCCTGGTCCAATTGCCTGCTAAGCCATCCGGATGTATGTAGATATTGTCCATCTTCAAATAGACTGCTTTTGAATTTTCCCAATCGATTATTGGCTCTCCTGTCTCTGGGTTTATTGTAAACTTCAAAAGCCCATTTTTGGCCAGCAGATTGTTAACCATAACCCATTTATTCAGCACAGATGCTCCATGGTCAGAACTCAAAACTACAACTGTATTTTCATCTGTATTTTCTAAGATTTCTCCAACCATATTATCCAGATCCTTGTACATGTCTTCTACTTCTTCCCATAATTGTTCTCTTTCTTCCTCTGTCACATCATTATACCTTTCACTTGCAGGATCTACATAGCCCATCCACCATCTGCTTGTCAGCATTTGGTTTGGACTGTAAATGTCGTGTATCACTACATCAGGCTGGTACTCTTCCATTATGTAAGGTATTGTTTTAGTATGCCAGTCAAAAGAAAATTTAAGCTCATCTAAGAAGGTTTTTTTATCTTCATCATAGTATATTAATTGTGGGGGAAAATTATCTACAAAATCCACCATCGGTCCGACATTTGTTGTCAAATCTTCTGCTACTGTTGATGGCTGTGTTATATACTTGTTTAGGTTGTTAAAGAAAAATCTTACCCTAAAAAATCCATCATCATCTAGTATTATTACATTGAAAATTACATTAGAGTCCACGTCTCTTTCCTGCCATTTTAGGGTTATTTTCTGCCAGTCGCTCCATTCACCTTGTTTTATATCTGCTAAGATTTCTTTTTTATCTTTTGAAAAAATTATTCTGTTGTAATTTGTAGTTTCGTCATTTGTGCTGTCATATATGTAAGCATAAACTGTTGCCCCCCAGGCAGTCATCTCTGCTTCCAATGGTGTACTATACGAGCTTGGTATGTTTTCCCAACCTTCTGCTGGCTTTGAATCAATATACTCTGTTAATTGAGGTCCAAAATAAAAGAGTCTTGAGCCTCTGCCTTGTTTTTTCCTTTGCGAGTTGTCTTCTTTGGACTGGAAATTTATTGCATGAAAATCAGCGCCCCATCCTCCCCAGCGCCCTCTTACAACTATTCCCTGGTCAATTTCAGGGGGCGTTGATCCAGGAATTGATAATAAAAACACTTTTTTTCCGTTTTCTTCTAAAGTTGACCATATTGCAGGTACCTTTCTTGCTACTGAGCTAAAGCCTCCTATTGCCACTTTATCCAGAGGCCTTCCCTCTACATGCATAGGACCGTCTGCTACACCAGTGGTTTTTGGATACGCTCCTGTAAGCAATGTTGCAAAGTTAACAGGAGTATGAGAAGGAAATACTGGTATTGAATAACCATAAGATCCTTGCTCCATCATTCTTTTTATATTTGGCAGCTTGCCTTCTTCTGCCCATTTAAATATATTAAACAAATCCGGATCTGCTCTCATTCCATCAGGAATGAACCAGTACAGCCTAGTGGCCGTTTCTGAAGGTTCTTTTACAACATACAGTTTAACGTCACTCTCCTGAAGCCCATCATCCTTAACCTCTAATTGAGTGCATGCGGATAAGAAAATTGCTGCTGTAACCAGAAAAAATATGGCCAACACATTAAGCTTACTGTTAATCATATTCAACAACTTTTAAATTATTTTTATTGCAATAATTTCTTGGAAAAAGTATTCATTTATTAATTTATTGTTATTTTGGTAATAATAAATAAATTTTATGCAATCTATTTGTCTTTTTCTGTTATTTTTATTTTGAAAGTTTGCTTAATGCAGTCATTCCAAGAAGATAAATTATTATTCCTAATATTATTGTTACCTTAAATCCAAATATTATAGCAAGTATCATTGAAGCTGCACTTCCTACTACAGTTGCAACACCATTTATTCCCCACATCCATGGGATAAGATGCGGATTTGCTTTGTTTATAATTTTTATGCCTAAGGGAAAGGGCATTCCCATCATAATAGATGGAAAAGCAAGAATAGCTATTGAAATGATTGCCTTTACAGTCAGGTCAAGATGTACATATCTGAATACATAGTCTATTAAAAACACAAAAAGCACCATAAACACGCTTAATGATAGAATAATTGCTCTTATTCTTTTAACTGCGCCTTCTGCTGTAACTTTTTGCGTGAACAGGCTTCCAATTCCGCTGAACACAAGCACTGACGCTAATACAAGCGCAAGAGAAGTGGATGGATTTGCTAAGAATAATGTAAACCTTTGAATAAAAACAAGCTCAAAAATAATAAATCCAATGCCTAATGATGAAAAATAAAGC
>JAZDMC010000048.1:0-9815 GCA_043801325.1 Candidatus Woesearchaeota archaeon
AACTTCTCTGGTTCCATATGGAAACTTCAGCCAATCCACAAGAGTTAATGCCGGTTCTAAAAATCAAAAGCAGGCTCTGGGTTTGTATGCATCAAATTTTGCCTTAAGGATGGATATGGATGTTAATTTGCTGCATTATCCTCAGCAGCCAATAGTAAAGTCAATCATGCACGACATAAGCAGCTATAACAAGCATCCTGCTGGCCAGAATATTATTGTAGCTGTAATGAGCTATAAAGGATATAACATGGAAGATGCAATAATACTTAATCAGGCATCCATCCAGAGGGGTTTTGGAAGAAGCACTTATTACAGGCCTTCAATTTCAGAAGAACTGAGATATTCAGGCGGCTTAATTGATCAGATAAGTGTGCCTGATAAGGATGTAAAAGGATACAAGTCTGAAAGGGATTACAGGTATTTGGAGCAGGATGGAATAATTTATCCTGAAGCGCAGGTTGCTGAGGGAGATGTAATTATAGGAAAAACAAGCCCTCCAAGATTTTTAAGCTCCCTGGAAGAATATAATTTAGCTTCTGGGACAAGAAGGGAAAGTTCTGTAGCCATGAAGCACGGCGAACAGGGTATTGTTGATTTTGTTTTATTGACTGAAAACGAGGAAGGCAACCGCTTGGTTCAGGTAAGATTAAGGGATGAAAGAATTCCCGAGATAGGGGATAAATTTACCAGCAGGCATGGCCAGAAAGGCGTGGTTGGATTAATAGTTCCGCAGGCAGATATGCCATTTTCCATATCTGGAATAACTCCTGATTTGATATTTTCCCCGCATGGTATACCTTCAAGAATGACAATAAGCCATTTAATAGAGATTCTTGGCGGAAAAGTAGGGGCTTTGGCTGGAAGATATATCAATGGAACAACATTTGATGCTGAGCCGGAAGAAAAACTAAGGGAAGAGCTAAGAGCATTTGGCTTCAGGGAAAACGGCATAGAAACTTTCTATAACGGAATAACAGGAGAAATGTTCGAGGCTAAAATTTTTGTTGGCAGTATGTATTACCTTAAGCTAAAGCATCTTGTAGCCAATAAAATCCACTCCAGAGCTCGCGGTCCAATACAATTGCTTACACGCCAGCCGACAGAAGGCCGCGCCAAGGAAGGCGGATTAAGGTTAGGGGAAATGGAAAAAGATACATTTGTCGCGCATGGAGCTGCATTGCTTTTGAAAGAAAGATTTGATTCTGATAAGACTATAGTTCCTGTATGCGAAAGCTGCGGCCTTATTGCAATCAGGGATGAATATAAGGGAAAAAGTTACTGCCCTGTATGCGGAGAAAATGTTGAAATAAGCGATGTAGAGATAAGTTATGCGTTCAAATTAATACTTGACGAGTTTAAATCATTGGGGATACACCAAAAGCTGCAGTTGGAGAACAAATATTAGTCAGTTTACAAACAAATGGCAAAGGAAAAAACTAAAGCTGAGGAAAAGAAAACCGAAGAAAAACCAGTAGAGGAACCAATAGTGGAAGAGAAAAAGGAAACAGCAGAAGAAATACCAACAGAGGAAAAAACAGAAGCAATAACAGAAGAAAAACCCGCAGACGAAACAGCAGAAACAAAAGCAAAAGATGCAGAGCAGAAGAAGGATGAGATGCTGGAGCCTCCGGAAACCCATATTTATAAGAAAGTAAAAAGCATTGTATTCTCTCTCTTAAGCCCAAAGCTGATTAAGGACATGGCTTCTGCAAAAATAGTTACACCAGAGCTTTATGATAAGGAAGGCTATCCAGTAGACGGCGGCTTAATGGACATAAGATTGGGTGTTATTGATCCAGGGCTAAGGTGCAAAACCTGCGGCTCAAAATTAAAAGAGTGTATCGGGCATTTTGGCTATATAGAGCTGGCAAGGTCAATCATACATGTTAAATTTATGGCTTTGATTATCACGCTGTTAAAGTCGACTTGCAGGGACTGCGGCAGAATTTTAATCCCAAAAAATAAAATAAGCACGTACAGGGAAGTTTTGGATGAAGTGGAAAAAGAACAGGGAATTGAAGGAAGAAGAGATAAGATAAAAGATATAATAACAACCCTGAAGACAATTAACAAATGCCCTTACTGCAAGGCAAGGCAAAAAAAGATTTCTCTTGAGAAGCCAACAACCCTGATTGAAGATGATAAAAGGATAAGCCCTATAGAAATAAGGACAAGGCTTGAGAAAATACCAGATGATGATGTTCTTTTCTTTGGTTTGGCAGCGCCGCACATAAGGCCTGAGTGGATGGTCTTAACGCTATTGCCAATACCTCCGGTAACTATGCGTCCTAGTATAACCCTTGAAAGCGGAGAAAGAAGTGAGGACGATTTAACGCACAAGCTTGGTGACATAGTAAGGATAAACCAGAGATTATTTGAAAACATAAATGCAGGAGCTCCGGAAATTATAGTTGAAGATTTATGGGATTTGCTGCAGTACCATGTAACAACATACTTTGACAATGCAATTGCGCAATTGCCGCCTGCAAGACATAGGTCTGGTCAGCCCCTTAAGACATTGACAGAGAGAATAAAAAGCAAAGAAGGAAGAATAAGGCATAATTTAGCTGGTAAGAGAACAAATTTCTGCGCAAGAACTGTTATAAGCCCGGATCCTATGCTTGAGCTTAATGAAGTTGGAGTTCCTGATGTAATTGCTATGAAGCTTACAGTTCCTGAAAAAGTTAATACATGGAATATGGAATATTTGAAGAAATTCATAGAAAGGGGCCCTAAAGTATATCCTGGCGCAAATTACATAATAAGGCCTGATGGAAAAAAGAAAAAGATAACTGACGAGACAAAAGAGGCATCTTTAGAGGAGATACAGCCTGGTTATACAGTTGAAAGGCACCTCATGGATGGTGACTTAGCAATCTTTAACAGGCAGCCAAGCCTGCACAGAATGTCTATGATGTGCCATCGTGTTAAGGTATTGCCGGGAAAAACATTAAGATTAAACCCGGCAGTTTGCCATCCGTATAATGCCGATTTTGATGGTGATGAGATGAACCTGCATATACCTCAAACAGAAGAAGCGCGTGCAGAAGCTGAAATACTGATGGAAGTCCAAACCCAGCTTATTTCAGTAAGGTACGGCTTGAGTATAATTGGATGCGTGCAGGATGCAATTTCAGGGAACTATCTTCTTACAAAAGATATGGCTATGAGCAGGAATGAAGCAATTGATTTGTTATCCGCAGTGGGAATAGATAATTTTTCAAAATTGCCAAGGAAGGAAAATATTGACGGAAAAGAAATATTCTCTGTTTTAATACCAGAAGATTTTAATTTTACCGGAAAAACCCGTGAAAATGAAGAAGTTACAATAAAAAACGGAAAGCTTGTGGAAGGCTATATGGATCGTGCAAATCTTGGAGAAGGCTCAGGATTGCTGTTAAGGAACATACACAAGAAATACGGAAAAGCGTTTACAATAGATATTCTTGGAAAAATTTTCAGGCTTGGAATAGAGGTTTTGTTGAAACGCGGTTTCACATGCGCTGTTTCAGATACAGATCTTCCGGAAAATGCAAGGTTAAAAGTGCAGGAAACCCTTGAAAATGCAAAAAAAGAAGTTGATAATTTAATAAGTATGTACAAAGATAATAAGCTGGATGCCTTCCCGGGAAAAACCTTGGCAGAAAGCATTGAATTAAGGATACTGGAAGCTTTGAATAAGGCAAGAAACGAAACAGGAGAGATAGTTGCAAAATTTGCTGATAAGAGATCCCATACAATGATTATGGCGCAGTCTGGTGCCCGTGGCAATTTGCTTAACCTGGCCCAGATGGCTGCATGTGTCGGCCAGCAGGCTATGCGCGGCAAAAGAATAGATAAAGGTTTTGAAGACAGGACACTATCCGCATTTAAAAAGCATGATTTGAGCTCTGAGGCAAGAGGTTTCATAAGCGAGAAATTTAAGACCGGTTTGTCACCAACAGAATTCTTTTTTGGCTCAATGACTGGCAGAGACAGCTTAATGGATACTGCATTAAGAACTCCTAAATCCGGATATCTATACAGAAGGCTTGCAAACGCTATGCAGGACTTAAGGGTCGAATATGATGGCACTGTAAGAGACGCTTCCAGCAAGATAGTGCAGTTTGCCTATGGCGAAGATGGCATTGATGTTTCAAAATCAGAAAAAGGAACAATAAACATAAAGAGGATAATAAAGACAATAGGGTAAATGAGGTTAAGATGGATAATATCATAAGTGAATATGAAGATAAATTGCCTAAAAAGCTGATTGAAGATTTGCAGAATTACATTCCAAAGGGAACGAATCAGGCAAAACTTAAGAAGATATTGGAGCTTACAGTGTCTGAATATGAGAATGCGAAAGTACAGCCTGGAGAAGCAGTTGGCATTATATCAGCAGAATCAATTGGGGAACCGGGAACACAAATGACATTAAACACATTCCATTTTGCAGGAGTAGCAGAAATGAATGTTACATTAGGCCTTCCAAGAATCATAGAGATCCTTGACGGAAGAAAAGAACTGAAGACACCAGCAATGACTATATACCTTAAAGCGCCGTATTCAAAAGGCAAGGACATAAGGGAATTTGCGCGCTCCCTGAAAGAAACAACATTAAATGATATAACTCTGGAATTTTCCATAAGCCTTATTGATTCGCAGATTGAGGTAAAGCTTGATAAGGAAAAAATGAAAAGTCTTGGCATAACAAGTTCCCAGGTAGCTACCATAATTAGCAAGCAGCTAAAAGGATTTAATGTAAAGGACGATAAGGATTCTGTTATATTGAAAAGCCGCAGTAAGGAAGAAAGCCTCAATGAAATATACAAGGCAAAAGAGAAAATAAAGAGTATCCATATTAAGGGAGTGAAAAGCATCGGCCAGGTATTGCCTGTAAAAAGGGATGATGAGTATGTAATCATGACTTCTGGCTCCAACCTTTCAGAAATACTGCAGCTTGAGGGAATTGATTCCTATAGGACAACAACCAACAACATTTTTGAAATTAAGGAAGTTTTAGGTATAGAAGCTGCAAGGCAGGCAATAATTGATGAAGTTTTTAAGGTAATTGAAAACCAGGGCTTTAATATTGACATAAGGCATATAATGCTTGTAGCAGATACAATGAGCGTATCTGGAGATATAAAGGGAATCACAAGGTATGGTGTTGTAAGCGAGAAGGCATCTGCACTAGCGCGTGCCAGCTTTGAAACTCCAATAAAGCATATAATAAATGCCGCGCTTGTTGGAGAAATTGACAACCTAAAGTCTGTTGTTGAAAATGTAATGCTTAACCAGGCCATACCAATTGGAACAGGAATTCCTGATTTAGTTGCAGATTTTAAAAATAAGAAGGCTTCATAAAAATGCCGCAAAAAAAAACAATCACATCAACTGAAATAAAGAAGCTTATCAAGGGAAAAAAGCTTGTAATTGGTACAGAAAGAACTATTAAAAACCTTAAATTGGGCAGGATTGAAAAAGTAATAATAAGCTCAAACTGCTCTGAAACAGTGCTTAACGATATAAACCGCTATGCCGGGCTTAGCAAGACTGAGACGATAAAAGTGGTTTACCCAAATACCGAGTTGGGAACAATATGCAAAAAGCCGTTTTCTATTTCTGTTTTGTCTATTTTAAAGGGTGCAGAATAAGTGGCAAGGATAAAATACAATTCAGATGTAATGAAATATATCTCTCTTTTTGAGTCATTGACTGGAGCAAAAGTAAAGGACTGCATTGTAAATGACAGCATTTTCTTTATTGTGCATGAAAATGAAATTGGCAGAGCTATAGGAAAGCAGGGCTCTAATATTAAAAGAGTTGAAAATACATTGAATAAGAAGATAAGACTGGCAGAATTTAGCAATGACATTCCGCAATTTATACAGAATTTAATTTACCCCCTTAAAGTCAAAGAGGTAAAGGAAGAAGAAGGCATAGTCACAATTTACGCTGATGACACAAAAACAAAAGGAATGCTTATAGGCCGGGATAGGCGCAATATAAATTCTACAACTGAGATTGTCAAAAGGTATTTTAAGATTTTAGAAATAAAGGTTGCTTAAGTTTTTTCTAATTCAGGTTTTAGTTTTTATTTTTTCAGTTTGTGTTTTCTTATTTTTACTCTTTTTCGCCTAAAATAATATACACCTGCTCCCAATAAAACAACAATAACAACTCCAGTCACTTTCAATTCCTGTATACCATTAAGATTAGCAAATACTCTTGTTACAGCGCCGGTAATAGCGCTTAAAATTCCTCCTGGTTTTTGTTCTGATTTTTCCTGCTTTGCAGCAACTGTTTCATTTCTTTCTTCTGTTTTTGTAGTGTTTGCTGATTCTGCTGCAAATCCAGTAACTTTTGAAGTTGTGCATGCTATTCTGGTTTCAGGAACTTTAGATTCTTCAGGACATCTTTCACTTTGGGTATGCTGCGCAACTTTGACAAAATTACACTCCCTTATTTGCACATCCTTTATACAATCTGACCATTCACCACATACCCAATCCTTATTGCATACGAAGAAAGGACTTCCTCCACCTCCTCCGCCACCACCAGAGCTAGAGCTTCCGCCATTATCATTGCTTGGAGGATTGCAGCCAGAGGATGTATGTTGGCTGGGATTATTATCACAACTATCTGTTCCTGCTGAACATCCTGTTCCATAACCATCTCCATCATTATCTCTGCAAAGCTCTTTTACAGCAGAGTGGTTGAGCCCTGTAACCTTATATCTCATGCCAGTATCAAAACATACATAGCTGTTTGTTGTCTGATTATTGCAATTAACAAGAATTTCACTGCTTCCGTCACATGCAGAGCTTATAGTATCAAAACTGGTGTCAATATCTTTTACACAAACAGCAGAAACTGTTGTATTAATTTTTTCAAGGAAAAATGTTTTTGTCTTATTCATCCCTGCAAGATTTATGCCCCTGATGGAAACTGCGCTGCTTCCGTTTGTTGTCCTGTTAAATGTAATGCTTCCCAAATCCAAAATATTATTTTTATTAAAAGTAAAATTAAATTCTACAATCGGATTTGTGCCATTGGTTATATTAATAAAAAATGTTCCATTGAATAATTTAGTTAAATTTGTTGTTCCGTTTATTGTTATTTTTATTGTTGATGTTGTATTTATCTTGCTTAAATTTCCTGATAAAAAATCATTTTCATCTGAAATGCCGTCATTGTCATCATCAGTATCATTGAAATCCGGGTTGCCGTCATTGTCAAGATCGCGGGCATCTGAAACAATGACTGTTATAATTTTTGAGTCTATGCCTTCTGTATCATTTACTGTTATATTTACAGGGTAATTTCCGCTATCTGTTAGGTTTGTATTCCAGATAAAATAAATCCCATCTAAAGAAAACCTTGTATCATTGATTGTAAATCTTAATGCATCATTGTCTATATCAGAAGCATTAGTTGTTATGTTTACTTTTTGGGTTTCATTTATTATTACATTGCTGATAGTTATATTAATTTCTGGAGCTGCGTTGTTTATTGTTAAATTAGTGCTGTTTGCCCAATCACTCCAGTTTGTTCCGTCAGAAACCCTAACGCTGAAAATCCAGTTCTGGTCTTTTGTGGTGTTTTGTGGCGATACCGATATGCTATTTCTTAGCTCTAAAACTTCTAGGGAATTGTTGTACCATTTTGTTTCGTTGGCTGCCGCATCATCATTAGGATCAAAATATTCCCAAGTTCCAGTAATAGAGCCATTTGTTCTATTAAGAACATCTGTTGATGAAATGTTAACGTTAAGCACTATTGGAATTGTAACATCTACTATGTTGATGGTTCTTTCTGACATGCCTACATTCCCAAAAGTATCGTTGCCGTAAATTTTGTATATGTATGTCCTGTCTACTAAACTGCTTACATTTAAACTCCATTTTGTTCCAGAACCAGCCATTGTAAAGTTGGTGTTGTTTACTTCTAAAGTAGCATTGGCCAGGACTTCATCAGATGTTATGTTTACAATAAAGCTTAAATTAGTTTTTATGGAATTGTTTTCAGGATTTGTTATTGTTATGATTGGGCTTAAAGTATCCAGAGATTCAATAGCAGCAAAAATATTTATTCTTGAAAACGTCAAGCCGCTGCCACCAGAATCTGTTATTTGTTTTCCAGTATCATTAAGATACCTTTGAGTCTCATTTGGCATTACAACCTTATTTTCTGTTGATTTGAAGTATTGGTGGATTAATGCAAAAGCTCCTGCAACCATTGGAGCTGCCATAGAGGTTCCACCAAATTCTATAGTTCCTCCCCCACTTTTTAACGAGATAATATCTACTCCTGGAGCAAATAAGGAAGTATTCCCGTTTCTACTGCTAAAACTGGCAATTATATCATTATCATTTACGGCACCAACAGAAGTTACATTTGCAATACACGCAGGAGAAGACATACCCGTAAAATTGTATTCATTACCTGCAGCAGCAATTACAGAAATATTTTGTCCAAATGCGTTATCAATAGCTGTTACTAAAGCGGAACTTACTGAAGCCTCCGTATTACAATGATTAGTAAAATTATTTCCATCCCCTAGACTCATTGATATTACTGTTATGTTAAACACGCTTGCATTATTTGTGCACCAGGTAATGCCCCTTATAAGATCAGAAGTATAACCTCCTCCACTTGAATCAAGCACTTTGACGGCAATAATATTTGCATCAGGAGCAATTCCTGTATAAATACTATGGTTTGAAGCAACAATTCCTGCAACATGAGTTCCATGACCATACTCATCCAAACATGCACTTGGATTTGAATTACATTCTTGCTGATCACCTCCATTGCTTAATGACCTATAACCACTGATGACTTTATTTCCCCATCCATTGCCTAAATTTAGATGATTATAATCAACTCCAGTATCTATAATACAAATTGTCTCACCTTTCCCAGTCAAATTAGTGTTGTTGTAGATAAGACGCCAAGTACTTGTAGCATTTACATGATTTTTGCTTGTGTCCAGAAATGCATGAATAGGTCTATCAAAATCAATCGCAATCACATTAGGATCATTTTTTAATTTTTCCAAACCCTCTTTTGTAACTTCTCCGCTAAACCCATTAACAGAAGTAAATTTACTTTTTAATTTAAAATCAATTTTTTCATCATTATTTATTTCTAATGCTTCTATTTTTAATGATTTTTTCCCTATTACTCCTTTTTTTAATGAACCTTCTTCATAATTCAATTTAGACAAAACTTTTTCTTGTTGCTCTGCTATCATTACCTTCTTTTTTTCTAGGCTACCTTCTCTTTTTGATTCAAAAGCAGAAACATCATTCAAAACATCATAATCATCTTCCAGAACAACAATAACAGAAACCTCATCCTGCTGTTTTAGTTTATCTTCAACTTCTTTGTCTACTTTATTGTCGTCGTCATTCTCAGAAAAAGCAATATATACTAACAAAAAAAATAATAACATTGCAACTACAACACTTTTTTTCATCTAACCACCTAAATGAAGAACCTCTTTTTTTATGTTGAAATACTCAAACTATCAGCTGACTTTGCTTTTGCAAAAACCGAGCTTCCAATACCCTTACCGATGTAAAAGGAGTTTCCATTCATTACCTGGCTTAAAGAGCTTAAAAATCCAGTTGTTTTTGTATATCCTACAATGTTAACTTTTTCCCCTGTTTTATTTTCTATATACCCAATTACTTCATCTTCTCCGCCTAATTCATCAACCAAGCCTAGCTCTTTTGCCTCAACACCTAAATAAAACATTCCTGTTGCAATTTTCTCAACATCTTTTTTCTTTAAATTCCTGTTTTGGGCAATTTCTTCAATAAAAT
>JAZDMC010000014.1:0-2841 GCA_043801325.1 Candidatus Woesearchaeota archaeon
AATTTAAAATATATTTTATAATATAAATACCTGCAATAGCACCCCGTTTCGGGATGCCGTAGGCATCCCCAGAAGCTGTTGTACGGGCGCGTACAAAAATGAAAAAGCCAATTAGCGCAACTATTGATGCTGAACTGATAAAGTGGATAGATAAAGAGCTCCAGGACAGGAAAAAATACAGGAATAAATCGCATCTTATTGAGATAGCTTTAGATTCATTAAAAAATAAAAAATAAAATGGCCCTATTCAACAACAAAAAACCCTTTTCGTATGAAATTATAAGAGAAGGTGATGATGTAATAGTTTCTGTTAATTTAGAAGACTACCCGCATATCCCTTCTTTAGAAGATGATCCTATTGTCATGACAAAGGCATGCGACATGCTGATAGAAGTGAAAGACGCAACAAAAATCATTTTTATCCAAAAAAGAAATTATGAATATGATTACACTCAAACTGAACTGCTTAGAGAAATAGCAAGCCTCTACAGGAAACTTGTAAAAAGAAAAGACCTTTTTAGTTATACTGCCCTTCTTTCTGATGTATCATGCACAAAATGGATCAATAACTGGTACTCTGCTGCGCAGAACATCATATCAAATCTTCTAAGGTCAGATCCAATTGGAGCTTATGTAGAAATGACAAGAATTGTCCGTGATGAAAGAATAAAAGCAGAAAGGTCATTAGACAAGAGTTTCATAAAGTGTTCTGAGAAATATGTTGGAATCCTAAATTATTTAATACAAATGTTTGAGAAAACAAAATTGATTTCTTTAGCAAAGCCTTACCTTGCAGGGCATAAGGTAGGAGACAGGGAGATCTACAGGAGATTCCTTACTTCTGTAATAAGGCCTGACTTTATGTTTACAAAATTAATGGCTGCTTTTCCGCATGATGCTGAAGAAATTTCCAGCTACACTGTTGGCGGAGACATAGAAATAACAATATTCAAGCTCCCGGATACAGTCCAATATCTTTATCACGTAATGCCGCCGGAGTTTAAGCTAAGCGAGGAGAAGTATGAAATATTGGATACTGCAAGAAAGATCATGGCAGAGCACAAGCCAAAAAGAAGTGAGTTTGTAAATCCTGAAAGAATGCGCCAGGTTTTTTTTAATGTAGGCTTGGATTTAATTGATGAATTAAGCGGCCAAAAAAATATCAATATGACCTCTGCAGAGATTGAACAGTTAACGCATATTCTTGTCCGCTATACAGTTGGCTTTGGATTAATCGAGATTTTACTGCAAGATGCAAAGGTGCAGGATGTAACTGTAAATAACCAGATTGGGGAAACACCTATGTTTATTGTACACGAGGAATTTGGAGATTGCAGAACAAATATAATTCCAACTTCTGGTGAAGCGGAGTCATGGGCAACAAAGCTAAGGTTGACTTCTGGAAGGCCTTTGGACGAAGCAAATCCTATCCTGGACACCGAGATTACTATTAGAGGAGCAAGGGCGCGTGTAGCAGTTGTCGGAGAGCCATTAAATCCTTTTGGCCTTTCCTATGCTTTTAGAAGGCATAGGGATAAGCCATGGACACTTCCATTATTTATCCATAATAAGATGATAAGCCCGTTAACAGCAGGCCTGATGAGTTTCTTGATTGACGGCAGCAGAACTTTGCTTGTAGCAGGGACAAGATCAGCTGGAAAAACGTCATTGCTTGGCTCATTGCTTGTAGAGTTGATGAGAAAATACCGCATTATCACAATAGAAGATACGCTAGAGCTCCCAACTGCCTCATTAAGAAAGTTAGGCTATAACATACAGCCGATGAAAGTAGCTGCAGCATTGACAAAAAGTTCCGTGGAAGTGCCTGCTGACGAGGGCATAAGAGCAACACTAAGAATGGGTGATTCAGCTTTAATTGTTGGAGAAATAAGAAGCACGGAAGCGCTGGCATTATATGAAGCAATGCGCATAGGTGCTCTAGCAAATGTTGTTGCTGGAACAATACATGGAGACAGCCCTTATGGTGTTTTCGACAGGGTTGTTAATGACTTGCAGGTGCCAAGAACAAGCTTCAAGGCAACAGACATAATCATCGTAGCAAATCCTATAAGAAGTGCAGACGGGCTGCATAGACTGCGTCGCGTTACACAAATAACCGAAGTAAGAAAACAATGGGAGAACGATCCGCTGTTAGAAAATGGTTTTGTTGACTTAATGAAATATGACTATAGGACAGACCAGCTTGAGCCAACTGAAGACTTAATAAATGGTGAAAGTGAGGTTTTAAAAGGCATAGCGGGAAACGTAAAGGAATGGGCAGGAAGCTGGGACGCTGTCTGGGATAATATTTTATTAAGGGCAAAAATAGAAGAAACTCTTGTAGAGACTGCTAAAAAAACCAAGATGTTAAATTTGCTTGAATCAGACTTTGTAGTAAAATCAAATGACCAGTTTCATAAAATATCAGAAAACATACTCCAAGAAGTTGGGAGTTTAGACAGCAAAAAGATTTTTTTCGATTGGAATGAATGGCTAAAGACAAGCATCAAGAAAATGAACATGAAATAAAAAATTCAATAAAAAAAGAGGTGAAAGTTATTTCTTAAAATGCCAGATAAAAGTGAAGCGCAGAGGATGAAGGAGCTGGTGGAATCCTACAAGATGCGGATAGAAAAGGAGCTTGGAACAACAACGTACCAGCCAAAAGTCACATCTAGGGAATATCAGGAATTCAAAAAAGAGCTTTTGCCCAAGCATTTGAATTTATATGAAAAACTATGCAATTCAAGTGAAAAGATACTTAAAATAAAAGTAGATGAAAAGAAAGCAAATAACCTAACTGAAAATATTAACATCGCGCACTTGGACGTTACACCATCT
>JAZDMC010000018.1:0-3002 GCA_043801325.1 Candidatus Woesearchaeota archaeon
AAATGTCCAATTTATCCACCTGCCATAGTTCAAACTGCTGCTTAAAAAATTGCCCAAATACCATCTTTTCATTAATGTTCTTGTAATGTTTTGGAGCTCATATGCATCCAAGCCTTCTGGAGTAGGGTCGTAGCATAAGAACGAACCATCATATTTATCCCAGCCAACCATTTCTAATGGGAAAATTCTTTTCTCTGCTTTAAGTTTAGTCCTAAGGACTGAACCTGGCAAAGGAACAGCATTCACGACCTGCACTGTATCTATCTTTGCTTCTTTGAAAAATTGTTCATATACTTTTGCCCTTTGCCGTAATGTTAAACTTGACCTGTACTTTGAGTCTTCAAATGTAGGATAGCCGAATATGAACATTCCGTGCAGGTAAAAATATTTTGATAATTTCCTGGATCTCTTAACTAATTTCTCTACTGTAACCCCTTTGTTCATGCGGATTAGCTCTTCATTAATAGGGCTTTCAAAACCAATTGCAAGGGTTTTTATTCCGGCAAACCTCATTGCTTCTATAAGAGCATCATTTTCTGCCACTTCGTTTCTTACTTGAACTGTTAATTCTATCTTTTTCTTGAATTTTCTCTTGTAGTTGCCAATTAATTTACAGAGTTTTATTGCCTCTGCAGCATTCAAGGCAAAATTATCATCAGTGAAGAAAAAATGTTTATACCCCAGATCAGAATATTTAATTATTTGCCTAAGGGCTTTTTCAGCAGAGCTTGCTTTATACCTGCCATATTGTTTGTTTACGACACAGAATTCACAGTTAAAGTTGCAGCCTCTTCCTCTATTTATAGGTATAGCACTCCATTTTTTTCCAAGGAATTTTATCAGGGTCAGGTCAGCATCTTTTAACCTGTCTAAGTCTTCTATAGGCTCCCTTTTGCCAGTAAATACATGTTTTCCATTTTTATCCAATATGCTTATTCCTTTAACACTTAGCAGTTCCTCAAAGTTTAATTTAACTTCTCCATTTTTTATTATTATTCCAAGGATCTCCTGAATAGTGTATTCACCTTCCCCATGTACAACAATATCTATTCCGGACTTAAGGGTTTCTTCTGTCAGTGCATCCACATGGCTGCCTCCAGCGATTGTTATTGCCCCAAAATTTTTGTATTGCTGTGCTAAAGAAAACATTCTTGGGATTGAGTTGCTCATCCCCCCATAGAACAGGGCTATTTTTGCCGGCTCTCTTTTCTGCAGGAAATTGTGGTCAACCATGCCTCTAAAATCTCTTGGGCCACCGTAATTGTTCTCATCTATTGCATACACTTCTTTAAATCTTAAGTCATCATTTATCTGGCTAAGAACAGATATTATCCCTACAGGAGGCATTCTTACTTTTCCGTATACATTGTGCTGTGAATGCCTGGGATACTGGGGTATAGCCCCTATAATAGATATTTCCTCTCTTTCAGAATGATCAATACCCCCCATTTTTACTCTAAATCATATTCTCTTTTTATGTTTTTCTCTTTTGCCAGATTATCAAGAAACCATATTCTCAACAGCTTTTTTATCTTTTTCTTTGCCCTGAATCAGTAATTTACCGTTTTTGTACAGAGTAATTGCGCATGGGCCTTTCATTCTAACACTTTCATGTTCTGTTGATGTTGGAATGAACTTGTAGCCGAAATCCTCTAGTTTTTTTAGCTTTTCAATAATCTTATCATCTTTTTTCTCAACTTTTTCTATAAATTGCGAAAAATCCTCTAATTTGCTCTGGAATTTTTTGTTTACCTTATTCTGGTAAGGCATCCAGCTTTTTCTGAACAGCTCAGAATGTTTTTCATAATATTTCTCAAGAAAATCGACTGTTTTGGGATCTGCCATATAACCAGATCCAAAATCTATCTTTATTTTTTTCTTTATTTTTTCAATTTCATTATCTCTTGTAACTTTAGCAAGAATAGAAGCAGCACTTACAATTGGATAATTTACATCAGCTTTATGCTCTAATATTAATTTAATATTTTTATTTTTTACATAACCCATTAAGTATTCTTTATAACTCTTGATATTATTGCTTGGCGCATCAATAATTGCTTTGTCTGGCTTTAATAAATTGATAATTTCAGCTGACTTGCGAGCTTCCAGTTTGTTTAAATTAAGGCCATCATGATTATTGACGGCGTTATCTATTTCATCTGGGTATATTTCAATAATCTCATATTTGTAAGAAACATCTTTTATTTTGTCAAACAAAAACTCTCTTCTTGCTTTTGTCAATAACTTTGAGTCTTTAACTTCTAATTTAACCAGCTTTTTTTCGTCCTCTTCTTTTATTAATAAGCCGCACATTACTAAGGGGCCTAAAATAGGACCACGTCCTGCTTCATCAATTCCACAAATTAATATAGCAACCACCTTTTTTAGTTTTAACACTGCATAAACAAGGGAGTTTTTAAAGTTTTAGATTCACATCCCTAATAAAAAGTCGGTTCTCCGTAATCTATGTAGCGGGAATTTCCGCTGTAGTTCTGGAATTGCACTTCTTTTGTCCTTTCTGGTATAGGTGTGTAGCCATTAGCAATATTTGGATTAAACCTGTAAAAGCGTACTTCACCGCTTTTGGTCCTCATTACAATGGCTCCTTCCGGGACCTGTATCCTGTTTTCCGGCCCTTCTATCGTTGTTTTACTTAAAAAAGGATCAATCTTTATAGCTTTCCCAGCTAATCTAGCTGAATCCATGTTACTTGCAATTTGCCCCAAAGTTGTCATTTTTTTGTACCTCCGGTTTTAAAATTTTATAGAGAAATATGATGTCCTTGCAATTTTCTATTAGAACATCAGAATTGAATTAAACAATGAGAGTGCTGACTAGCACTACCAGAACCAGCATTACACTTATTTTAGATATAGTTTTATTAAATGAATAAGGAGTATGATGTCTAAAAGTATGAAAACAACATGCAAATCTGCTTGTTTTCCAATTTCCCTTTGATTTTAGCTCAATTTCCATTCTTACTTGTCCATGAACTCTTCCAT
>JAZDMC010000033.1:0-19276 GCA_043801325.1 Candidatus Woesearchaeota archaeon
TCAAATTGCAGTACCTATGGTAATAATTTCCATATCTGAAGTTATAATTTTGTTGGGCGTTGCTGCCTTGATAGGATGGAATATTGATTTGGCAGCTGTTGCAGGCATTATAATTGCTGTTGGCACTGGAGTAGACCATCAAATTGTTATTACAGATGAAACTTTAAGAGGCGGACAAAGAGTAATATACAACTGGAAGGAAAGAATAAAAAGTGCTTTCTTTATCATAATGGCATCTTACTTTACAATGGTTGTGGCTCTAATACCTTTGATATTTGCCGGCGCTGGTTTATTAAAGGGGTTTGCAATAACAACAATCTTAGGAGCTTCTATCGGTGTATTTATCTCAAGGCCGGTGTTTGCAAGAGTAATCGAAATATTGCTAAAGGAATAAAATGGCAACAAAACTTTGGGCAATGGGAGTTGTTTTAAGCTGTACATTGCTTACTTCTACTGCGCAAATATTCTATAAGTTTGCAGCAGAGAAACTAAGCTTTAATTTTTTAAGCATAATAACAAATGTTAATTTGCTGATGGGTATGATATTATATGCTGTAGGAGGTATTTTGCTAATATTAAGCTTAAGAGGCGGAGAAGTTTCTGTTTTGTATCCGATAATAGCTACAAGCTACATATGGGTCAGCTTTTTATCTATTTATTTTTTAGGTGAGGTAATGAATTTGTATAAATGGCTGGGAGTTTTTATAATTGTTGCTGGAATAGTTTTGATAGGTTATGGCAGCAAAAGAGCAGATGTTGATGCAGCAGGTGTGATATAATGGCTACTGAATTATGGGCAATAGGACTTGTAATTTTGGCTACTTTAGTCGGGTCTTTTGGGCCTATACTGCTAAAAAAAGCGTCTGCAAAAAAATTGTCTAAAATTAAGTCTTTAATGACAAATTATCATTTGTTTGGTGGGATTTCATTGTATGCTATTGGTACAATACTTTTCATCCCTGCATTAAAAGGCGGTGATTTGTCTATTCTTTATCCTTTTGTCGCTTTGACTTATATTTGGGTTAGTTTGCTTTCTGTAAAGTTTTTAGGAGAGAAAATGAATTTGATGAAATGGATTGGCATAAGCTTAATTATTGTTGGAGTTAGTTTTATTGGGATTGGAAGTTAGGTGTATTTCTTTGCTTCTCCAAGATAATATTTAACCTCTTCATCTTCTAATTGTGTAAAGTCTTGGTAGAAAGAACCTACTGCGGAAAAGAATATTGGAACTTGCAGGCATACTACTTCATCTACAATTGCTTTAACTTTTTCATAACTGTCTTGGGCAGAAACTGGTATGGCTGCTATAACTTTTTTTGGATTTTTGCTTTTTATGTATTTAATTGCTGCCAGCATTGTGTAGCCTGTTGCTAAGCCATCGTCAACAATGATTGCTATTTTATTTTTTAATTGCGGTAACTTGCCGCGGGTGTATTCTTTATAGAGTCTTTTTATTTCTGCATTCATTTCATTGATTGTATCTTCTATGTAATCTTCGTCAGCTTCTCCTGCATAATTTTCATCAATAATGTAGTTGCCAGGGCTTACAGCTCCTATTGCAAACTCAGATTCATGAGGATGACTTATTTTTTTAGTTACAATAATGCTTAATGGAACTTTTAGTGTTTTTGCTATGTTAAAAGCTACTTCTACTCCTCCTCTTGGTATGCCCAGTACAATAACATCTTTTTTGTTTTTGTATTTGCTTAGTTCTTTTGCAAGTTGTTGTCCTGCTTCATGCCTGTCTTTGAATATCATCGTTTCCAAAACATTTATATAAACAATATTTAAATTATTTTCCATATGAAAAAGACAATTATAATGTCTCTTGGTGGCTCGGTTATTGTTCCAGATAAAGTAGATGTTACGTTTCTAAAAAATTTTAAGAAAATCATTGAGAAGTTTATTGGGAAAGGTTTTAGGTTTGTTATTTATTGCGGCGGAGGAAAAACTGCAAGAAATTACCAGAAAACTGCTTCTGAAGTTGTTAAGCTTAATAATGAGGATCTTGACTGGATAGGAATTCATGCTACAAGGCTAAATGCACATTTGATGAAAACATTATTAGGAAATATTGCAGAAGATGTTATTGTTAATAATCCAACAGAAAAAATAAAGTTCAGCAAGAAAGTTTTGATTGCAGCTGGTTGGAAACCTGGCTGGAGTACTGATTATGATGCTGTTTTGCTGGCAAAGAATCTTGGAATTGACATGCTAATTAATATAAGTAATATTGATTATGTTTATGATAAGGATCCTAAGAAGTTTGGAGATGCAAAGAAAATCAAGAATGTCTCCTGGAAAGAATTTAGGAAGATTGTTGGAGATACATGGAAAGCTGGATTAAACATGCCTTTTGATCCTGTTGCTGCAAAAGAAGCTGAGAAAGTGGGTTTGAAAACAGTTATTATTGGGAAGAATTTAAGGAATTTTGAGAATTTACTGGATGATAAAGAGTTTGAAGGGACAATAATAAAATAAAAAATGCAGCGAAAACCAACAGAATAATTGACTCGGTTTTCTGGCATTGTTTACAAGGTAAAAAATGGACTCTGAATACAATTGGAATGCAATCTTGTGGGGGGCAGTGCCTGTTTCTATTTTGATTGCTTGGGTTTTCTTTTCAAATATGAAGCTAAAATGGTTTTTACTTGTATTGGGGGTAATAGCTGCAGCAGTAATAACATACTTTCTGGACAAAAAGAAACACAATATCTTTACTTCTCCGTTTATAGTTTTTATTGCGGCATTAATAGCTTATGGATTAAATAAGCTATTTTAGATGAAATCACTTATCTTGTGTTTTATTTCCTCATGCCAGAGCCATGCTAATAATACTATTGCGTCAATTGAGGCAAACATCATATTAGAGGCTGTACTTAATAATCCCAGCTGGAAAGCTGCAGCAGAGAATGGATAGAGAAGCATTAATCCTGTACCAGTATCAGTAATAAACAAATAATCAAGGAATAAATGCATTAAGACTCCAAAACAGGTAACAAAAAAATACATTGCTATCTTATGTTTCCTGGAATGCCACAGAATAAGTCCAGGTATTAAAAAAATCAGGGCAAACCATAATGTATGGGTAATAGTCCTATGTAGCAATTCAGCACCAAATAAATTAAGAATCCAGTTTAATGGTATGTCAATGTCAGGCAGCAAACCAGCCAAGCCTGCAATCAAAAGTGTATGCAGAGTAAAGTATTTCTTATGTTTTGCAATATAATCGCGGTAAAAATCTACCAAGATTATAGATGATAAAACATGGGTTACTGCAAACGGCATGCTTAAAAAATCCTCCGCATTTTTGGCACCACTACATTGGTTTTACTTTGAAAGCTCCTTCATTATTTTCTTTAATGTATTTTTTCCTTTGCCGCTTAACTCTTTATCTATTGACTTTAGCTTTCCTTTTACTTTCGCAATCTGAGCTTTGGATTTTATGCCTAATTTTCCTGCTACTCTTCTTGCTTCTTTTTCTGCAAGGCTGCTTATTCTTTTGCTTTCACTAAAAGCTGCTTTTTTCACCTTGTTTAAAATATCTCTGCCTTCTTTTATTGTCACTGCATTTCTTTTTACCAGTTGTTTTACTACTTTTTCTGTCTGGCTTTTAGTCATAGTTGCTGCTCCTAAGCCCAGCAAAAAGCTTTTTTTAATTATGTCTTTCATTTAAATCACCTCATCCAATAAGATTTTTTTCATTTAAAATTGAAAATAATAAAATCAATGATAAAATTAAAGCTACTAAAAAGCTTAGGAATGTTATTGCAGGCATATTAAGGACAACTGGCTCTCCAAAATTAATTGTTAATGCTCCGACAATAAGCAATGCAGTTATAAGCATGCTATAAGTAATCCTGTTGCTGGACTTGTCTATTTCTACAGAGAGTTTTTTTATGTCGGTATCTTCTATGTCTACCTTAATTGTGCCTTTTTCTATTTTTTCCAATGCTTTTGAAGTCCTGTCAGGAAATTCTTCTGCAAATTTTTTGAACTTAAGCATGTTCTTCATAAAGCTGTTGAATACGTATACTGGGTTGGCTCTTTGCCTCATCAATTTTTCTATGAATGGCTTTGAACTTTCAACAATATTAAATGTTGGATCATATTCAAGAGCAACTCCTTCTAGGGTGATTATGGTTTTTCCAAACAAAACAAACGGCATTGGCATCTTTAAGCCATAAGTTAGCGCCAAATCCATAATTCCTTCTAAAGTGCGGCTTACTTTTATTTTTCTTATTTCCGTATTCTGCAAAGGGCCTAACAAATCAGTGATTTCATATTTTAATTCTTCCTTGTTCTCTATTCCAACATTGCTTAATTCAACTAAGGTATTTACTATCATTTCTGCATCATTTTCAATTACTCCGTAGAATAAATCTATTGATTTTGCTTTTAGGTTTTCATCAAAATGGCCTACAATGCCAAAATCAACAAAAGCAATTTTTTTGTCATTGGTTATTATGATATTTCCGGGGTGAGGGTCTGCGTGGAAGAAGCCATGAATGAAAACCTGAGTTAAGACTAAATCAAGGCTTTTTTCCATTAATGGATTCAGGTTTATTTTTTTCTTTTTTATCTGCTCTATGTTATGCAGTTCTATGCCGTCTATGAATTCCATCACAAGGATTTTATCTGTGGTAAACTCATCATAGATTTCAGGTATTTTTACAGCGTTATTCCCTAAGAAATTTCTTGCAAAGCGTTTTGCATTGACTGCTTCTTTGTTGAAATCAAGCTCTTTTTCAGTCCATTTTGCAAATTCATCTATTACCTTGACTGGATTAAATTTTCTAATATTGGGCATGTTTTTTTCAAGAAGCTTGGCAACATAAAACATTATTTCAATGTCTGTTTCCATTGTTTTCCTTACATTCGGCCTTTGAATCTTTACTGCTACTTTTTTCTTGTTTTTTAAAACTGCTTTATGAACTTGGGATATTGAAGCTGAGGCAATTGGCTTTTTTTCAAAACTTGAGAATATTTCTTCTATATCTTTTCCAAGCTCTTTTTTTATTTGCTGTCTTACAATAGTATAAGAGAATTCAGGCACATGATCCTGCAGTTTTTCCAGCTCTTTTATATAGCTTTTTGGTATTAAATCAGGCCTTACACTCAAAACCTGGCCGAATTTGATGAATGTTGGCCCTAATCTTTCCAATGTAAGCCTTAATCTTTTTTCTATGGAAAAGGTTTTTTTGTTTTCAATCCTAGCTTTTAGACGCTTTGTCAGGGGAACTTTGTGCTTTAGCCTTATTTTAGCAATCAAGAAATCAAACCCTTCTTCAAACAGAACTGTAAGAATCTCCCTGAACCTATTGATATCTCTTATCTCTTTTATTATCTTAAGCATAATTTACTTAATTGAAAGGTTGTTTATAAATTTTATTGAAATAGTATTTCAGCAGAAGTGATAAATTTACTTAACTTCTTCATTAACCCATTTATTGTAGCTTTCGTTTGCTTCTGCGCTGAGCTTAAGAATGCATGGAATTTTGTAACTATGGAGCTTTTGGACTTCTTTTTTTATTTCTTCATAGTTTTTTTCGTTTGTTTTTGCTATTATTACAAATTCTTTATTGTCTTGTATTCTCTTATTCCATGAATACATACTTCTTGTTGGATGTATATTGGAGCATGCAATCAGTTTTTTGTTTAGCAGATATTTGGATATTTTAACTGCTTCTTTCTCATCTTTGCAGGTTATGTAAACTAATATCATTTTGATTAGTAAATTTATTTATTCATATTTATATTTATCCTAATTAAAATCTAAATATTTAAAAGCCAATGCTTATTTTCCACTATTATGCCTAAATTTATCTTTTCAAACATAGTTGGAAGCTTTGTCTTTAGTGAGAATCATAAGCTTATGGATGGTTTGCTGTTTAAGGATATTGAGCAGTATAAAGGCAGGGAAGAATATGAAGGAAAATTAATGAAAAAACATGGTAATCTTATGGTTCCAGAAGGTAAGGATTTATACAATATATTGATGTTTTTTAAAGACAAGAAGTATTTTTCCCAATTCTATAAGAAAAATCTTGAGATTACTAAAAATTCTGTAAGAGAATCTGTAAATAATGACGGATTGATTATACAGACAATAGGCAGTATTGAGGAAATTGACAAATCAATTAATCTGCTTACAAAAAGGCTAAGAGAATGGTATTCTCTGTATAATCCTGAAATTTCCAATAATATTGAAGACCATGAGAAGTTTGTTTCAATAATATTAAAAAATACAAAAAAGCAGCTGTTAAAAGATTTTGGTGCTAACGAAAAAGAGGCAATGGGTGCTGAGCTAAAGGAAAAAGATGTTTCTGCAATATTAATTTTAGCAACGCAGATTAATAATCTCTATAAATTGAAAACATATTATGAAGATTATCTTAAAGGGCTTGAAAAAGAAACTTGCCCTAATTTTATGGAAATAGCGGGAGTAACGATTGCTGCAAAACTAATTGCTCATGCCGGAAGCATGAAAAGACTAACAGAGATGCCTGCTTCTACAATCCAGATTTTAGGCGCTGAGAAGGCTTTGTTTAGGCATATGAGGAACAAGAAGAGAAATTTGCCTCCTAAGTTTGGCATGATACATGAACACCAATTGATTCAGAAATCTAATGAAAAGATGCATGGAAAAGCTGCAAGGGCTTTGGCTGATAAGTTAAGCATTGCTGTAAGGGTTGATTATTTCAAAGGCAAATTTATTGGGGACAAGTTGAAGAAAGGGTTAATGGATAAGTTTAAGATACAATACTAAAAATGATAACTAAATCAAAGATATTTGAGGTTTATGATGATGGGGGAAGAAATCTCTATACACTAAATCTTACTCCTGGAAAAAAAGTTTATGATGAGTGGCTGGTAAAGCAGAATAATATTGAATATAGGGAATGGGATCCTTATGGTAGCAAACTGGCATCTGTTATTTTAAATGGCTGCAGAAATATTTTTTTGAGAAAGGATGATGTTGTTTTGTATCTTGGAAGCGCCTCAGGGACAACTGTAAGCCATGTTTCTGATATTGTTGGCAAAGATGGCTTTGTTTTTGCTGTTGATGTTGCCCCAAGAGTAATGAGAGATTTGATTTTTAATTGCGAAGCAAGAAAAAATACTGCTCCTCTGCTTGTGAATGCAAATCACATAAAAGAATTGATGGATAGAATAAGCGCAGTTGATATAATTTACCAAGATATCGCGCAGAAAAACCAAGTTGATATATTTATAAAGAATATAAATGCTTTTTTGAAAAAAGATGGTTATGCAATAATTGCTGTAAAGGCAAGAAGCATTGATGTTACAAGGTATCCAAAGCAGATATTTAATGAAGTAAGGGAAAAACTTGAAAAAGAATTTATTATAGTTGATTATAGAACACTTGAACCTTATCAGAAAGACCATTGTATGTTTATTTGCAAAAATAAGTAAGTACAATGAGGCAAAGTCCAATAATAAAAATAAAGTACAATAAAAAATATTCAATAATAAAAAGAATACAATAAAAAGTAAGTTCATTAAAAGATAAACAAATAATAATTATTAATAAAAAAAGAATTTTTCAATGCCAAACAAAATTAAAGTATAATATTAAACAATGAATTAACAAATGATTGTGAAAGATAAAAATGCCTAAAATAAAGATTGTACCATCAATATTGTCTGCTAATCTTGACAGACTTAATGAAGAGATAAAAGAGGTAGAGGATTATTCTGATATGTTCCAGGTTGATGTTATGGACAATAAGTTTGTTCCGACTATAACCCCTCAAGCTGAGCTTTTGAAGAAGATGGATACAAAAGTTCCTCTTGACATACATTTAATGGTTAAAGAACCAAGTGAAGAGTATATTAAGAGCTTTATTGATGCTAATCCTAATCTTAAGATTAATAATATAACAGTTCATCAGGAAGCTTGCAGTGATTTAGTTGGAACATTGGAGTTTATCAAAAGCAATAATATTAAGGCTGCTGTTGCAATAAATCCAAAAACTCCATTGAGTGCTATAAAAGATGTTCTTGATAATGTTGATATGGTTTTAATCATGACTGTTGTTCCTGGATTTTCAGGGCAGAAGTTTATAGAGGATGTTTTGCCAAAAATATCAGAGTTAAGAAGCATGAAGCCAGAGCTAGATATAGAGGTTGATGGCGGCATAAATGACAAGACTGCGCGTTTAGCTGTAAAAGCTGGTGCAAATGTCTTGACTGTGAGCTCTTTTATATTCAAGAATCAGGACAAAGTTGGGGCAATAAAAAAGATTATTGCTTCAATAAAATAGATTCATTAAATTAAAGATATAAAAATTATTTAAAAACAAATTATAAAAAATGTTATGGGTTCTCTACTCATTGTTGAGCGCATTTAGCTGGGCTACTGCAGATGTTTTTACGAAGAAAGCCTCTAATGTAAATGATTATATTTTAGTTTTATCCAGATTCCTGTATGCTACTCCTTTTGTCTTATCATTGCTGTTTTTTATACCTATACCAAAGTTAGATATGAGTTTCTGGCTTGTACTTGGCCTTTTAATTATACTTGAATCATTAGGGTGGGTGTTGTATGTAAAATCTATAAAAATTGCTCCTTTGTCCCTTGTGGTGCCTCTTTTGTCTTTGACTCCGGTTTTCATGGTTTTAACAAGTTTTGTTATTTTAAATGAGGTACCTAGTCTCATAGGGTTTTTTGGAATTTTGCTTGTAGTAATTGGTGCTTATATTTTGAATTTAAGAGATCATAAAAAAGGTATTTTAGACCCACTCAGATTTATTCTCAGGGAAAAAGGTTGTGTTTACATGATAATTGTTACTTTTTTATTTAGCATTACTGCTAATTTAGGCAAAATTATTATCCAGAGATCATCACCATTGTTTGCATCTGTAGTTTATTTTCCTTTGATGATGATATTATTTTTGGTAATAGCTTTTTTTACATCCAGAAAAAACATAGTGCAGTTAAAATCTAATTTTAAGAGTTTATTTCCCATTGGATTGTTTTTTGGCTTGATGTCAATCTCCCATAATTTTGCTGTAAGGCTTGTTATCGTGCCTTATATGATTTCAATAAAAAGGACGAGTTCCATATTTTCTGTTTTGTATGGGTGGCTTTTGTTTAAAGAGAAGAATATTGGGCATAGGCTTATTGGAGCTGTTATTATGCTAATTGGAGCTGGTTTGATAATATTATTTTAACAGAATAAGTTTATATAATAGTTCTGCTGTATATTGCCTAAGGCCTTGGAAATGAAGCAAAAACAAATCCCTTATGCACTTGAGAACATAATGTTTGGACTATCAGTTGTATTACTAATATTGTTCTTATTCTTGTATGTAATCAAAGGGGCATTGTATGAGGTCCTGGGCCTGGTAAAGCCAATCACATTGGTGCAATACACAGGATTTCTGGCATTTGCGCTTTTTTTGAACAAAATAAGGTTTTTGTTCCTGAAAATGAGCAAGAAGTCATTAAACCTGCTTATTGTTATAGGATTCCTTTTTATTACAGGGACACTTTTTGAGATGCTGTGGTCTTTTAACTACTGGTTCTCTACATATACGCTGGATGTAGCCAGCGGGGCTCCTGAAAACCCGGAAACGCTGGATTCTGCAATTTATTTTGTGCCTCCGGATTCTGTAAAGTACAATCTCTATGAGAACATGCCCCTAATCACATCGGCAAAGAAAAACCTTTTGTTTTTCATGATGAGTTTATATTTTGTTTATTTCCTGAATAAGCTTGATTCAAAAAGGAAAACATTAGCTGCATAAATCAAATTTTTGCAAAGCCTATTTCTTAAAACAGAATATTTATATAATAACTATATCAGTAAATGGAATATGGGAAAGATAATTGACCCATGGGGATCTGGGTTATTGGAGGACTATGAGAATATCATAAAGGACTTTGGCTTGGAGGTTTTTGACTCTAAGCTATTTCCAAAACCCAACAGGATTATGCGCCGTGGAGTAGTGTTTGCCGGACGAGACTTGAAAATTATTGCTGATTGCATAAAACAGAAGAAGAAATTTTATGTCCTAAGCGGTATAATGCCTACTAATGACAAAATTCATTTTGGAAACAAAATGGTTGTTGAGAATATCAAGTATTTCCAGGAGCATGGAGGAGAAGCATATGTATTAGTAGCGGATTTAGAGGCTGCAGCTGCAAGAGGTGTTCCATTGGAAGAGGCAAAGAAAAGGGCTCTTGATTTCCATATTCCTGCTTTTGTTGCCCTAGGTTTAGATGCTAAAAAAACAACATTTTACTTTCAGTCTGAAAACATTAAAGTGTGCCGTATAGCATCCGAGGCATCAAAAAAAGTAACTGCAAATGAATTCAAGGCAATTTACGGCAGCTTAGACCCAGGAAGGATATATTCTGCCTTTACACAAGTCGGAGACATATTGTACCCGCAATTAAAAGAAAGGATGCCGGGCATAATACCTGTTGGTATTGATCAAGATCCCCATATAAGGCTGACTAGAGATGTTGTCAGAAGGATGAAGGAAAAGAAATTCTTTTTACCTGCCGGATTATATCATAAATATACTCCTGCTCTTGATGGAAGCATTAAGATGTCTAAGTCCAAACCAGAAAGCTGCATAGAGCTCCCAGAAGATGTTGAATCTGTTAAGAGAAAGATTAAAAGGGCTTTAACTGGAGGCAGGGATACATTGGAAGAGCATAGGAAGCTAGGAGCTGTAATAGAAAAGGACATGGTTTTTGAACTGATGAAGCAGCATTTAGTAGAGGATGATAAAGAACTTAATAGGATATATAAAGAATATAAATCCGGAAAAATGACTTCCGGAGAATTAAAGGAAATTGCATGTGATAAGATGGAGAAGTTTATGAATAATTTTGTCAAAGATGTAGAGAAAGCAAGAAAGAATATTGACAAGCTAAAATTCGTTAAGTTTAAATAAATTAGAATTAATGGTTAAACAAAAGAGGTGAATCATATGTTAAAAAATGTAGCTCCTTTAACAGGAGGGTTCATGATTACAAGTATGCTTGGCTTTATTATTTCTGTAATATACGTTTTTCCGAGAAACTATAGCTGGGGATTTACTTTTGCGTTGTTCTTTTTCCTGATGTTTGTGGCTTCAATGATATCGATGACTTACGGACCAGATGAAGCTATGGTGCATATAGGAAAGAAATAATTATTTGGAGTTATTACTTATTAAACATCTCATCAAATTTTTCTTTTGCTTTGTTTTCTTTATGGTAAATTATATGAGAAGCGCGTTTTTCAAATAAAGCTATTGCAACATTGATTATATCAGAATCAGATTCATTAAGGCCTTTTTCAATTAAAATAGATTTGGCATCATTAATGCATTCCTTGAAGAGCTTTATATTTTCTTGTTTTGATTTTTCTTCTTGTTCTTTTTCTTCTGCTTCAGTTAAGGTTATTTCCTCCCATTGAGGATATGTAGAAGTTTTGCTTGTTTTTGGAAATGATTTTGAAAAGGGCATAGTAATGGGAAAGGCTTTGTTTTATTTAAATTTATTGAAAAAACAATACAGAACAAAAAATATTTAAACATGCATTTTACTAATATAATATAATGATAATTGACACAGAAATCCTGTTAAGGCTGGTTCTTGCTGCTTTGGTAGGCGGCTTTATTGGATTTGAAAGGACTATAGCAAATAAGCCAGCTGGATTAAGGACGCTTATGCTGGTTGGTATGGGGTCTGCCTTATTTACCATCATAGGAATAACAACTTTTGCAGAGGATCCTGCTAGAATAACAGCAGGAATTGTTACAGGTATAGGATTTTTAGGAGCAGGAACTATTTTTAGAGCAGAAAATCATGTAAGAGGATTGACAACAGCTGCTTCTATGTGGGCAGTTTCTGCTATTGGAATTGCAGTTGGCTTGGGAGAATATGTTTTAGGTGTAGCATCAACAATAATGGTAATGTTAATATTGCAACTTGGCAGAATAGAACATTTCAAATAATATTAAAACTGGAATATTTTCTTTTTCTTTAGGATCACAGAAGGTGTTGAACCGCCATGCCATGTGTAACGAGGCCTTATTCTCATAGGATATATTTTTTCATTTATGTCATCAAAGATTAAAGCTGCTCCTTTTACACCTGGAAGATAATTTAATTGCTTGTCTAAACCTTCTCTCATGTAGCTCTGCATTAATGAAGCAAGAGCCTGCGTATCTATATTTGCAGTTAGTCTATGGGCAATGACAATATCTGACTGGGTTATTACATCATTATTGATTTTTCCTGGCTGTTGCGAGGCTAGGACTAAACTTATACCTGGCTGTCTTCCTTCTCTTAAAAGTGTTATTAATGGCTGTGTGGCTACTGTTTTGCCTTCATTTGGAAGGAATTCATGCGCTTCATCTACAAAAAGCCAGATTAATGGCTCTTTTTTTTCTTCTTCATTCCTTTCAATAAGATGAGTCTCACTGTAAATTGTTTCATGTTCTTCACTTCTTCTTGCAATCATTCTTTGCGTGAATAATTTCTGCGATACTAAACCTATGACCAATGCCCTTAGGCCTTGTGCTGCAGGTATGTATGCATAGCAGCTCACATCCAGAACTGTTACCTGGCCCGGGATTATCAAATCCTCAAGCAAAGTACCCTGTTTGCTGAATAATCCCCAGTGCCTTGCTGACAAAAAGCGGTTTTCAGCAGCATCTTTTACCTCTTTATTTGACCTATCATCATTTTGTATAACTTCAACTATTTCATCTATGTCATAATCTTCCTTGGTTTCCTTAATATTTTCTATGACGCGCTCAATTAAAGCTCCAATTGGGCTGTTTAATTCTATGGCAAATGTCTCGCACCATTCAAATGCGCTTAATTCAGAAGTCCTTATTGAAAAAGGAAAATCTGTTGGAATATCCTCTTCCTTAAATTTTTTATAGTATCCGCTGGGAGTAAAAATGTTTACGTTCAATGGCTTGGCTTCCAAGCCCCATTCTTTAAGAAGCTCTTTGTCTTCCTTATTAGGGTATTTCATAGTCCAGTAAATGCCCATTGTGTCCAGCATTATAATCGAGAGATTTTTTCTTATTTCTTCTGGAAGATCAAGCATGGATTCTGCAATTACTCCTAAAGTGTATGATTTTCCAGAACCACGCTTTCCAACAACAAAAACAACATGACTTTTTGCAACATCCATCAGGATTTTATTTGATAAAGAAGTAGTCTGGCCCATCTTTACATAATGCTTTCCTATGAAGATTGTGCCAGCTGTATCATATTTTTTTCTGTCCTCTTCGTTGCGGCCTATGATTATATCATACATTTTATTTATACTGATAACCATAATATAAAAACTTATTGTATCACATTACAATAGAAACTTATTTAAATTTCAAAGTGTTATTAATTTTAGTTGGTATGAGTTAATGAGTTGTTTGAGAAGGTTAAATGGTTAGAGCAAAACGAGATTGGCATAATCAGCCAAAATACATTGAACTGACAACAGAAGGTGAATGTCCTTACTGCCATAAACATGTGAAATCATTAGAGGCACATATACATGATAAACATAAAGGAGAAAAATTGATTAATAAAGAATTAAAATAAGTAAAAAATCAAACCAATTCTTTCCAATCCTTAAACTTATCCATCATTCCTAAGTCTTCTGCTACAGGCTTGTAGGTGATAAAGCCTTTGTATGTGTTCAGGCCTTTTGCCAAACCTTCGTCCTCTTTTAATGCGTTTATGCCAGATTTTGCAAGCTTTAATGCGTATGGAAGTGTAGCTGCTGTTAATGCAACCCTATTTTCCTTGTCTTTTATTTCTTTCACTGCACTTACTTTCATTGTCATTGCCTCCTTTCCATAAAAACAGAATTCTTGTTTTAAAACTTGTTTATGCCCAAAGCCTCATTTGTCATTTCTATTGATTTTTTTCCGTCTTTAAATCCAGTTATAGCACGTATTGCGTCTATGTTTTCCAGAACAACATCTGATTCCTGGTGAATTGCCTGCAGGTAAAATAATTTCTTGTCTTTAACACCTATGCCTTCTTCCCAGACACAGATTTCCGGCATGTCTCCTCTTAACCGATTAAGGTCTTTTGCGAACTCCATTACCTCTGCTGTTGACCTTACTCCTTCGGCATTTCTTACAACCCTAATCCTGGTAGTTTTTCTGAACAAATCTAAAATTTCTTCGACAGTTGCTTTTTTCTTCATATCAACTATTAAGCTGTGCATGTGCATCAGTGTTGTAGGAACTGACATAGCGGTTGTGAATATATTTATATTGTGCAAAACTGTCTGGACATCAGGACCATGGTGAGAAGGCAATTCCAGTACTGGAACAATGGCATTTACAGGGCCATGATAAATATCCCATGGGTCTACTGCTCTTCTAACCATTGTTGCATGGACACTTTCAATTCCATAATTTTTGAATATTGGATGCAAAGTTCTGCATAATCCGGTTGTATTGCAGCTTACAACCCTCACATAATTTTTGTTTAGAGCCTCGTCATAATTGCACTGCGCGACAAAGCTTGCATCCGCAATTTCGTGTTTTTCACCACCCTGGAAAATTGCTTTTATTTTTTTTGGCAAATAGTATTTTTCTTTGTTTTCTTTTCCTACTTTTTTTGGAGTGCAATCCACTACAACATCAACTTCTTCTAATAGATTATTTATATCTCCTTCTGGCTCAATGCCATTTTTAATAAAATCCTCTTTTCCATCACTTGCAAATATCTTAAATCCTTTCATCTTTGCAACTTCTATTTTATAGTCATAAGAATGCCCTGTTATACCAACAAGCTGCATGTCTTTTTGTTTTGTAACTGCATCTGCAACTCTTTTTCCAATTGTGCCATAACCGATTAATCCGACTTTTGTTGTCATCTTACCTTAATTTTCCATGCCTTTAGAATATTCTCCTTTTGTTGCCAAGCTATTGAGCTTAGCGCGTTTCAAGAAAGCTTCTTGTGCTGCTGGAATATTCTCATCTTTGCCCTGCCATGCCTTTAAGGCTGGTTCTTGTAATGCGCGGCCATAAGAAAAGCTTACATACCATGGCAACTGCTCGTTTAAAGTATGTATTTTATTCAAGTGCGCAGTTGCTTCTTCTGGAGTTTGACCGCCAGAGAGGAAATTAATGCTTGGAAGTTCTTGTGGAACAGCAGCTTTCAGCAATTTTATTGTTTGTTTAGCAACTTCTTCTACATTTGCGCGTGATTCTGCCTGCTTTCCGGAAATAACCATGCTTGGCTTTAGAATAGCGCAGTCTATAGCAACATTTTCTTTCTTTAATGCATTAAATACTGCTGTCAGAACTTTTTCAGTAACTTCATAGCAAGTGTTAATAGAGTGTGTTCCATCAATTAAAACTTCTGGCTCAACTATGGGTACTAATCCGTGCTGCTGGCATATTTTAGCGTACTTTGCAAGATCCTCTGCATTTTTTTTGATTATTGCTTCAGAAGGGGTATTTTCAGAAATTGAATAAACTGCACGCCATTTAGTAAATCTGCAGCCTGCTTTTTTGTATTTTTTCAAGCGGTCTCCTAAACCATCTAAACCTTTTGTGTACTGCTCAGCAGTTCCATTAAATTCTTCTAAACCCTGATCAACTTTAATGCCTGGAACAATACCTTTTTTACTCAATACTTCAGGAAATAAGATTCCATCATTAGATTTTTGGTATAAAGTTTCCTCAAATAGGATAACACCACAAATATATTTTTCAGTCTCTGGTGCAGTTAAAATTAAATTGCGATATTGTCTTCTGGTTTCTTCTGTTGATTCAACATTAATGCTGGCTAATCTTTTTGTTGCAGTTTTAACGCTTTCGTCTGCTGCAAGAATGCCCTTGCCTACAACAACCATATCTTTTATTGTTTGCTTAAGCTCATCGCTCATTCTTTTTCACCCCTTGAGGGAATGCTTTCATGATGATGGGTCTCAATATATCTTATTGTTCCTGATTTTGAGCGCATAACAAGCGAGTGTGTAAGCTGGCCATATTTTGTGAAAACAACTCCTTTGAGCAAAGGACCATCACTTACGCCTGTTGCTGCAAAAACCAAATAATTGCCTTTTGCAAGGTCATCTGTTTTGTATACTTTATTCAAGTCTAAGCCTCGGTCAATTGCCTGTTGCTTAAATTCTTCCTTGTGAGGTTTTAAAATGCCCTGTATTTCACCACCTATGCACTTCAATGCTGCGGCTGTTATTACTCCTTCAGGGGCTCCTCCAATGCCCATCATTACGTCTATGCCTGATTCAGGCACCGCGGCTGCAATTCCTGCTGAGATTGTACCGTGGTCTATAAGCCTTATTCTTGAGCCTGCTTCACGTATTTCCTTTATAATTTTCTCATGACGTGGCCTGTCAAGAATTATTACTGTAACATCTTCGATGTCTTTTTTTAGCGCTGCTGCAATATTTTTTAAGTTCTTTTTTATTGGATCTTTAATATTGATTACGCCCTTTGATTCAGGACCTACTGCCAGCTGATCCATGTAGCTTCCAGGAGCATTCAATAATGAGCCTTTTGGGCCTGCCGCAAGAACTGATATGGCATTGGGCCTGCCTTTTGCAAGATTATCTGTGCACTCTAATGGATCAACTGCAATATCCATTTCAGGGCCATTTCCAGTGCCAAGTTCTTCTCCAATATAAAGCATTGGCGCTTCATCCTTTTCTCCCTCTCCTATCACAACTCTGCCTTTGAAATCAACATAATTAAATCGCTTTCTCATTGAATCAACAGCTGCTTTGTCTGCTTTTATTTTGTCACCTTTTCCCATCCAGCTGGCACATGAAATAGCAGCAGCTTCCGTTATTCTGGCAAATTCAAGTGCAAGATTCCTATCCATGTAAATCACGATTTTTAGAAAAAGGCGCTTATATTTAAACTTTTCTATTATCATACTTTATCATACAAAAATAGAAAGATTTATAAATGACCATATATGCCCTAATAAGTGCATTTTAGATAGGAATTTTATTTTGTCAAAAACCACCCATCAAAGATTGGTGGCATGATTTCATTAACCTAAACATTCAGTGGTTTTTGATACTCAAAATTCCATGTTATTGTATTGCACATGTAAACCACTTATGAGGCATAAGTGGAATTTTGTTGTGTCAAAAAGAAAATATTAAAAAGTATTAAGAATATGTTTATTGAACGAAGTTAAAACAGTTTATTATTTATTTTATAAATGAAAGAAAGGATTACAATAACCCTGGATAGTGAACTTATTAAGCAGATAGACAAAAGAATAGACGGAGATATAATTAAAAATAGGAGCCAGCAGCTGGAATTATTGCTTACAAAAGCATTAGGCACTTACAGACCGGAAAAGGCTGTAATTCTTATCGGAGGGAAAGGAACAAGGCTAAGACCTATAACATTAAAGATTCCAAAATGCATGATGGAAGTGCAGGGAAGAACAATAACGGAGCATTTGTTTGATTTGCTGAAGAAATACGGCATAAGGGATGTAATTCTAAGTGTAGGGTATATGAAAGAGAAAGTAAAAGACCACTATGGGGACGGCAGCAAGTTTGGAGTCAATATAACATATGTTGAGGAAGATGAACAATTAGGCACTGCAGGGCCATTAAAATTAGTCAGGAAGCACCTTAATGACAGCTTTATAGTCACAAATGGCGACGAGCTAAAAAATATAAACATACCTAGGATGTTCAGGCTGCATAAGAGAAAGGATGCTTTGGCAACAATTGCACTGACAACTGTAACTAACCCGAGCGAGTATGGGGTTGCAAGATTGAGCGGAAGCAGGATTTTAGAGTTTGTTGAAAAACCTAAGGCTGAGGATGCGCCTTCAAATTTGATAAATGCTGGATTTTATATCATAGAACCTGAAGTTATAGATATGATACCAGACGGCTATTCAATGCTTGAAAAAGATGTTTTTCCAAAACTTGCCAAGCAAGGCAGATTGAGAGGATTTCCTTTCCCAGGCCAGTGGTTTGATATTGGGAATATGGAAAGGTATGAGCTAGCAAAGAAGAAATGGGCAGGTGTAAATCCGTATGACGAAAGCGAGTAAATTTATTTTAATAATTGTTATAGTTATTCTGATATTTACTTCTGGGTGCATAAATAATAGTACACAAAAACAGAAAGAATATGAAAAATGCACTTCTGTATGCGCTTCTGTTTTGGAAGATGATTTTGTGACAATGAAATTATGCATGGATGAATGCCAAAAGAAGTTTTTGGAAGAAGAACTAGCTTCAAAAAAATTAAAGACTGTTTAGTCCAGGAGAGAATAATGTTTGAAACAGAAAAAGAGATGCTAGAAAGCGCGGATGTTCTTAAGAAATTTGACTTTGGCGTAACTAAAAACCTAGCAAAAGAAATAGGTTCTAAGAGGGTAATATTTACGGGGATGGGCAGCAGTGTTTTGTTTCCTGCCAAAAATGCCAAGAACAGGGCTTTTGAGCTTAACATAAAGAACCGAGTTGAAGAATTCTTTGCTTCTGAGCTGCTTTCGTATGATGACTTTTCTGATACTTATGTCCTATTATGCAGCAATTCAGGAATGACAAAGGAAACAATTCTACTGCAAGACCATATCAAAAAAAATAGGGGAAAGTGTATTGCAATCACTGCTGTTCCAGATTCTGCTCTGGCTAAAAGATGCAAGGATAAAATAATACTGCAATGCGGTTTTGAAAAAGGGATAGCAGCAACCAAGAGCGTTATTGAACAGGGGCTAATATTGGACTCTTTGATATTCAATATTGCTAAATATCAAGGCAAAAGAATTAATTTTGAGAAGATGAAAAGGTATCTTGTTAATGCTTCCAAGAATATCCTGTGGAATATCAATGCAAATGTTCCCAGCAACATGGTAAATGCCATGGCAAATGCTTCCTCCGTATATTTTATCGGAAGAACAACAGGAGTTGCAGATGAAATTACTTTAAAGGCCCATGAAATTTCCAGAAAGAATGCCTTTTTTTATCCAGATACCCACATAGTACATGGAATAGAAGAATCAATTGAATCAAACCCGATTATATTATTTGAACCAACTAAATTTAAAAGCTTCATAAATGATTTCATAAGCTTTTCCAAAAGAATAAATGGCACATTATTTGGCATTGACAGCCGCAAAGTTATAGAAGGGATTAAGATAAAATCTACTCCATTTTTTGAGAACTATTGCCTTCTGGCAGGGGGATGGGGCTTGTTGATAAGTACAGCAAAAAAACTAAAAATAGATATTGACCATCCTAAAAAGGCATTAAAAGTAGGAAACCCTTAT
>JAZDMC010000054.1:0-2514 GCA_043801325.1 Candidatus Woesearchaeota archaeon
AACTCTTTATTTTGGATTAATGTAGTAATATGTTTAGATATAAGGTATATCCTTCCGGAACTTAATCCCATAGACATAAACATAGTTCCAGAATAAACCTTTTTTTCTTGTGACAAAAACAGAAAATCCAGCTTCCCTAAAAATCTTTTCAATTGTTTTGTCTTTACTTAACCATGCGACATTTGGTATTACTTTAAAGAAATCAGCATAGTCAACAAAAACAATTTTTCCACCATAAGGCAGCAATTCTCTCATTTCTCCAAGGACTTTTTTTACATCCTGCAGATAGCCCATCATTCCTATGCTTACTATAGCATCAACAGGAGGTATGTCAGGATGAATCCTGTTGACCTGGTGCTCATCATGAATCACAATAACATGCTCATGCCCTCTCTTTACCATTCTATTACGCGTAATAACTAAATCCTTTTCTGAAAGGTCTGTTGCATAAACTTTTCCACCTGGTTTTACATTTTCTGCCAGATGCAATGTCAGTGTTCCAACAGAGCACCCAAATTCCAGGATTGTTTTGTTTCTTATGTCTCCTATCAAAGTAAGAATTTCTTTCCTAACACTTTTTGGCAGTATTATCTTTTCTGTTAATAGCGTGAAATAAGCCAATAGGTCATTAAGCTTTACAATGAAGTCAGGATTATAGTAAGCTTCAAGCAGAAGGTATATCGGAATTCCAATAGCAACAAATGACAAGCCAAGCTTCAATATTTGCCATGCTGATGGCTCTTCCATCAGCCATATGACCATCAATAAAATCAAAAATAAAATCACCAAAGCAGAGCCAATTCTTGCAAAAGGAACCTTAAAGGCTCTTTTCATGTTAGGGTATTTGCGTCTTAATATAGGTATGGCCAGTATAACCAATATGTACATTATTAATCCAAGAGGCAATAATAAAGTGAGAAGTGTTTTATATCTTCCAAAAGCCATGCCAAAAATAATCAGGCTTGCTATTGTCTGGAATAAAATAGCCTTATGCGGAGTTTTATATTTTGGGTGTATATCGCTTAATTGGGAAATAAATAATTTATCTCGAGCTAGGGCAAGAATAAGTCGGGGCATTGTAATTATGCCTCCAGTGACCGATCCAATTAATGCAATAAAAATCCCGTAATTCAGGAATTGCCCAAAAGTCCCATAAATCCGCTCAAAAACCAATGATAATGGAGCTGGAGCTGCAATTAAGATCTGCCACGGTACAACTCCTAAAGAAACCAGGGAAATTGCTGTTGCTAAAATGCCGACAATAATTGTTCCGTAAACCAAGGCTTTTGGAATTGTCTTTTCAGGATCTTTTGTCTCTTCAGCAAGGTAAGTTGCTGATTCCCAGCCAAAAAATGACTCTGCTATGAAAAATATTGTTAGGAATATTGGCGCCGCACCTAAGGCAAAAAAAGGCGTTAAGTTGCTTATATCCATATAAAAAATTCCTGGAAAAATTACTGACAATATAATGCTGATTGAGAGTATAGCTAGAATGACCACAACATAGCCAGAAGCTTCAATGCCGTAAAATGCAATTATGTTCAGGAGTATTATCAGGACAACACTTATAACCATCTTTAGAACAAACTTGGAAGGATCTGGAATAAGGTAATCAATAGCAGCTATAATCAATAAAGCAGTTGTTAAATTTCCAACAAGCCATGCCAGCCATCCCATCATAAATGATGTAAACCTATTGTATGCCTGCTTTGAAAACTCATAAATTCCGCCTGCTTTTGGGAACATGGCCACAAGCTCGCCAAAAAATGTGCTTATGTAAACAGCAATAAATGAAATTATAATCCATGATATAATAGATGCATTGCCAGAATATGAAGCGCCAATAGCTGCTCCAAAAAACATTCCAGTGCCCATTATTGAAGCGATTGCAAGAGAAAGTATTGTTCCAAAGCCTAATGCTCTCTTTAACTCTGCCATCAATTGAAAAGTTCTTATTTTAATATAAAAAGAAGTGTTTATACTTTAATGTGGTGACTAGTTTTTAGAAAAAAATAAAAGAAAAAATTAAAGCTCCTTAACAGTCAATATCTGGACTCTTGTATCGCCTGGCTTTATTTTTGAGTCCATGCCTACAAGGAATTTTACATTTGCGGTTTCTGCAGCTTTTGTTAACTCATAGTCTACAATGCCGTCAAAAATAACTGCATAAGCAGTGTTGTTAAGGCTTTTTATTGTTGTTGCCAGCTCGCTTATAGGAACCTTTCCAAGCGTGCTTAATTTTTGGTCAAGAACTTGCGCTCCCCTTGTTCCTATCAGGTTTTCAAGCATTTCCTTGAATTTTTGTTTCTGTTCCGGGCTTACAAAAGTTCTGCGGTTGAATACAGCTGGCCTTGGAGCAGGTGCAATTGGCTTTGGAGCAGGCCTGAAAAATGAAGGCTTTCTCTCATTATATGACTCTGCTTCCTTGGCAAATTCAAGCTTAGCTTGTTCGCCAGAAATTCTGCTTCTTAATGCTTTATGAATTTCTTTTTTTGTTATCTCTTCTACTTCTTT
>JAZDMC010000070.1:0-6843 GCA_043801325.1 Candidatus Woesearchaeota archaeon
CCTTGTATAGACATTTGTAAGGCCATACGCAAACAATGTATGCTTAATGTTTTGCTCTATGTAAGGCTCTTCAAGGTTAAACTCATTCGGCTGGACATAAAGGCTTTGCACTACAGCTGCTACAATATTTCCTCCGAAAGACACAATTAAAATCAATGCAATGCTTCCAAGAAGAATTTTAGTGTTCTGATTGTAGATATAAGCAAATGCTATAAGTGCAGTTATTAATGTAATAACTGTTAAAATCATATATAATGGAAGAGTGATTGCAATATCAGTATAGCCTGCTCCGAAGACTGCTCCTCCTGAAGAAAACAAAATGGAGTATCTCTTAAGATAGAAAAATGCTGCAAATATTATTAAAATCAAACCAGCTAAAAAAGCCAGATGTGTCCTTCCTTTTTTTGGAATCCCTATTTTAATCTGCTGAAAAGGCTGTTTAAAACCAAAAGGCATCTCTTCCTTAATATCCTGCTTTGGAGCTTTCTTTGTTTTGGTTGTAAGCAGATAACCAGCTATTGTCATGACAATGATTGCTATCAGCAGGAATAGCAGCATATTCAACACAAAATGATAAAAAGGCAAAACAAAAATATAGAACCCAATATCTGTTTTGAAAATCGGGTCAACAAACCCAAAATTGACATAATTAATGAATCTTAATACAGTAAACCACGAAGCGCTTGATATAAATCCTGCCAATAATGAGACAACCAAAATAGCAGTTAAATATATTTTTTTGATGGTTACATTTACTTTTCTTTTTAATATTGTAAAATTCAATAATAAAAATGCAAAAAACATAAGAAAAACTGCAGATCCCAATGCTACCTTTGAAAAAAGAACAGTCTTGAAAACAGAAAGATAATTCAATGAATCAAACCAGAGCCACTCAGCATATAATCCGGAGAGTGTTAATGCAATTATAATACTTAAAATAACCAAGCCAAAACTATTTTTTTTAATCGAGTTGTTAGCCATATTTAACGGTTATATGCGATGTTATTTAAATGTAGGGTATATTATTAGGATATATATTTAAATAAGTTCTCCTCTTTAATTGTCCTATGAAAGACCTAATAAAGAAGTATGCCCTGCAGAATGCTGTAAAATTCAAGGGAAAGGCAAATATTGGAGCAGTTATAGGAAAGGTTCTTGCTGAAGATCCAGAACTCAAGAAGGATATGAAGAATTTAAGCAAGGAGATTAAGAAAATAGTTGATGAAGTTAATTCTTTAGGTTTGGAAAAGCAAAAAAAAGAGATTGAAAAATATTCTTTTAAGGAAGCTGTAAAAGAAGAAAAAAATATTTTCTCTATGTTTGATATCAAAGAAAATGAAAATGTTGTTACTGCATTTCCTCCAGAGCCAAGCAAATACCCCCATATAGGGCATGCAAAAGCAATTTTTCTTAATTATGAATTAGCAAGGAAGCATAATGGGAAATTTATCTTAAGGTTTGAAGATACAAATCCAAAACTTGCTGAGAAGGAGTTCTATAAAATACATATGGACAATTATCAATGGCTGGGCATCAAGCCGGATATTATTGATTATGCGTCTGACCATATGGAAGAATTTTATGATTTGGCAAAAAAAATGGTGGAAAAAAGTTTTGCATACTTGTGCACGTGCAGCCAGGAAAAAATAAGGAAAGACAGGTATGAAGGCAAAGAATGCACATGCAGATATTTACTGGAAAAAGAGCATCTTAAAAGATTTGATGAATTATTTAAGACAGCAAAAGGAAAAATGGTGATGAGGCTTAAGGGCTATATGCAGCATGAAAACACCACAATGAGAGACCCTGCATTGCTTAGGGTAATAAACCATGAGCATGCAAGACTTGGTAAAAAATACAATGTATGGCCGACTTATGATTTTGAAAATGCTGTTATGGACGGGATAGAGGGAATTACCCACAGGTTAAGGACAAAGGAATTTGAATTAAGGAATGAGCTGCAGAATTATGTTCAGAATATATTAGGTTTCAACCAGACAAAGATCTATGAATTTGCAAGATTTAACCTTGAAGGAGTGGAAAGTTCTGGAAGAGTTATAAGGGAGCTAATAAAGAAAAAAAAGCTTATGGGCTGGGATGACCCTTCCCTGACAACTATAGTTGCATTACGAAGAAGAGGCTTTTTACCAGAAGCAATAAAAAATTTTGTTTTGTCTACAGGAGTTACAAAAGCAGAGTCTACATTAACCTGGGATGACCTTATTGCGCATAATAAAAGGCTGCTTGACGCAAAAGCAAACAGGTATTTTTTCATTCATGACCTTAAAGAGATCAAGGTAGAGGACGCTCCTGAGCAAACTGTAAAACTAAAACTGCATCCTGAATCAGAAGAAAGTGTCAGGGAATTTAAAGTTAAAGACAGATTTTATATTGAAAAAGATGATTTTAAAAAATTTAAGAACAATAAATTATACAGATTAATGGATTGCCTGAATCTCAGGAAAAAAGGGCCTAAGCTGGTTTTCCATTCTGTAGAGCATGAAAAATTCAAAAAAGATGGCGATTTAATCATTCATTGGCTGCCAAAACAAAAAGATTTGGTTAAAGCTGAAGTTTTGATGCCGGATAAAAAATTAATAAAAGGAATTGCAGAGCCTCTGGTAAATAAATTAAGGGAAGACGAAGTTGTGCAGTTTGTCAGGTATGGATTTTGCAGATTAGATAAAAAAGAAAAAAACAAGTTAAGTTTTTGGTTTACGCATAAATAGAAATTAATGAGGTGTTATCAATGGGAACAAGCTTAGTCGTAAGGTCTCAGATAAAGAATTATGCCAAGGTTGATGGCAAGGCCTTAAGCATATCAGAGGATTTTTATGAGGCATTAAACAAAAAAGTTGAGAAAATTATAGAAGAATCTTCAAAAAGGGCAAAAGCAAACAACAGAAGCACTTTAATGGGCAGGGATGTTTAGTTTATTGTTTCTCTTATTTTTCTCTCCAAATGCTTTACTCTTTCTTTTTTAGCCTCCAGCAAGTCTTTTATCGTTGTTTTTACAGATGCTAAGGCATTAGTTAACTCATCAATTTTATTTCTATTATCTTCTACTGCCATGTCTCTTTCTTCTTTTGTTTTTTGAAGCTCGTCCCCAAGCTGATAAATTGTATCTCTTAATTCATTTTCTGTCGCTGTTTCTGGGATTTTATAGGGTTTTGCTTTTGGATATTTGCCGCTTACTGCAGAAAGTTTCCTGACAAAATTTTTTAGGTTTGACGGATTTATATTTTCAAAAGAAGTTTGCATTTTATTTCTTTAGTCTTCCAAACAAGCCTTTTTTTCCTGGCTTTGGAAATTCCCTAAAGCTTTGGAATGGAATGCTGGGCATCGCAACTGGCCCTTGTCTTTGTGTAGGCCTTGGAGGCTCAAGGTGTGGCTCTTGTTGAGGCAGCATTGGCGGCTCTTCAAATCTTGATGGATGCTCAAGCTCTTTAAGCTCTGGCAGCTCATCCATTTCCTGCGGCACTGGTCTGTTGAATGATTGCTGAAATTGCGTCGGCTGAAAATTAGGTTTTGGCAAGTTAAGCCCTACTGGTTTTTGGGTAAAATCTCTGTTGGGGGCAGGTGACAGATGATCTATAATCAACTTATTTTGATTTATGATTTCATCAAGTTTTTCTTCTACGCTATGATCTCCAGCAGCCTGGGTAAACAACTTTAGCATATCATCCATGCTTTTTGCTATGGATTCCATAGAATTCAGAAGTTCATCAGAAGAGGCTGTTTTTGACTTTAGTTCTTCTATCTCTTTTTTTAAGTTAACAATCTTGCTATGCGGTGTAAGATCATAAAACTCATCTTTTGCGATTTCTACCAACCTCTTTTTTATAGTTTGAATTATTTGGTTTTATTTATATAAACATTTCGGTTTTAAACTACATCTTGAAATTACCTGGCAGTTTTCCCTGGAACTTCTTCATCACCACGACCTAACTTCGTGGACATGCTTAGAAATCTATGATTTCTGGCATCCTGGAAATCTTTGATTTCCATGACGTTTGTACGACATTCGGCTCTTCGAGCCTCAGTCCTACATACTAAATCCATGAGGCATCTTGCCCCCAAACTTCTTCATCATTTTGCCCATGTCTCCTTTGCTGCCCTTGAACATTTTTACAATTTTTTTGCTTTGCCTATATTGTTTTATCAGTTCTCTAACAACGCTTGCAGGTATTCCGGAGCCTTTGCTTATCCTGTCAATTCTTTCGCTTGTAATTATTTCAGGGTCTTCAAGTTCTTCTTTGCTCATGCTCTGCATTGCTGTTTTCCATTTTTCCAGCTTCCCTTCCTGAACGTCAAGCATCTCTTTTGGCAGCTGTAAGGATGAGAAGCCAGGTATCATTTCAACAATTTTTTTCAAAGAGCCCATCTTTTTCATTGCTGACATCTGCTCATATAAGTCTATTAAATTAAATTCTCCTTTCAGGAATTTTTTCCCCAAATCCTCTGCATCTTCTACCTTAATGGCTTCTTTTGCTTTTTCTAACAGAGCTTCTAAATCACCCATTCCTAATAATCTTCCTACAAAACCCTTTGGGTTAAAGTGCTCTAAATCAGAAATCTTTTCCCCAACACCTATAAATTTTATTGGAGCTTGAGTAGCGGCGCATGCTGTTAAGGCGCCTCCGCCCTTTGCAGTACCGTCCATCTTGGAGACAATGACACCGGTTATATTGCAGCTTTTATTGAATTGCTCTGCTTGTTTTTGAGCTGCCTGGCCAATGTCTGCAGAAATAACCAGTAAATTTTCATTTGGTTTTATTTCTTGATTTAATCTCTCAATTTCCTCAACTAAATCCTTGGATAAAGCGTCCCTGCCGGATGTATCAATGATCAGGATATCATATTTTTTGCATTCCTTGCTAAATTCACTCCAGATTTTTGACGGGTCTTTTTCTTTTTTATCCAGCAGGCATGGAACTTTTGCCTGCTTTGCTACCTGCTCTATTTGCTCCATTGCAGCCGGCCTGTGAGTATCCAAGCCAACTAAAGCGACTTTATTCCCGCGCTTTGTAAAGTATGCTGCAAGCTTTCCTGCAGTGGTTGTTTTTCCAGAGCCGAATAATCCAACAAGCATTATTTTGAAAGGCTTTTCTTTTATTTCTATCTTATACTGTTCTTTTCCCAGGAAATTAACCAGCTCTTCATAGACAATATTGATTAAATGCTCTTTTTTTGTGAGGCTAGATGGAGTTTCTTCGCTTTTTATCCTTTCTTTAATTTTGCTTGTTAAGTCAAAAACAAGCTTTACATTAACATCTGATTGTATTAAGGCTCTTTGGACGTCTTTAACCAATTCATTGATTAGCTTGTCATCTACAAAGATGCTTTTAGCTATTTTTGACAATGTGTTCTTTAATGAATCCCCTAATTTGTCTAAGACCATATTGTTATATAGGATGAAAGTTTTGTTTATAAAGTTAAGGGTTTTTTAGTATTTGGTTTAAACTTGAGAAAACTATTTATAATACCAGCATTTAAGCCTTTTAAAGAGGTGGGTTAAATGGGAATAAAAGAGCAATTTCTAAAAATAAAGGAAAACTGGTTAATATTAGTTTTAGTGCTGGTTTTATTATTTGCCATGTCTGGTAATAATTTAGTTTCTAATACATTGGGCGGCGTTTATACAGCTTCCAAGGGAATGGCAGTAATGTCAGAATCTTTAGCTTACGATGAGGGAAGAGCTTTTTACCCTGCTCCTACAGCAGGTGGGGATTTTGCACCTGATGTTGCGGAAAGGCAAATCACCAAAACCTCAACATTATCAACAGAAGTTGAAAGGGGGACTTTCAAGGATTCTGAGGCTAGCTTAAAAAATATTATTACTTCATCTGACTCTTATCTGTTAAATGAGAATGTCAACAATTATGGAACTCAAAGAAAATCCTATTATAGCGGAAGTTATCAAATAAAAGTTGATTCCAGCAAATATGATTCTGTAATTTCACAATTAAAGGGAATAGGCGAGGTGCAGTCTTTTAATGAAAATGCCCTGGATATCACTGCAAGATACACTAATACCCAAACAGAATTAGAGCTTGCGAAAGATAAGCTTGCCAGGTATGAAGCAATGTATGCTGAAGCAGAAAAAATGGAAGATAAGATTAATTTAAATGAAATGATTTTTAACCAGGAAAGAACAATCAAATACCTTGAAGATGCAATTAAAAATATTGCCCAGAAGGTAGATTACTCCACAATATACTTTACAATGACTGAAAAGCAGTCAGAATATTCTAATGTAGTGTTTGTTAAGTTTTCAGAATTGATTCAGAATTTTGTTGTAAGCTTTAATGCGCTTATTAATTGGATATTTGTCTTAGTTCCCTGGGCAATAGCCGCATTGATAGTTAGAATTGTCTGGAAGAGAGTTAAGAAAAAGAAGTAATTTATAAAAAAAAGAAATTAACCGTAATAACCAAATCCTGTTGGTAATTTCTCTACTTTATTGAACATAACGTCGGAATTATGCGAAGTTTGCGAATGACCTCTGAGAATTTCCCTCATGAGCGGAGGCTGTCCACAAAGCGTTTATTATATTTAACAGAGCCCGCAATCTCCAAAAGATTTATATAGTAGTTATGACTACATATCTGTAGTAGAGTTGATATTATGGTTCATTTTACAGAAATACAACCAACAGACCATTATACTAAAGAACATGGGAAGGATGTTCCTTGGGATAAAGTCGTAGAGATAATTTTTAGTACAAAAAATCCAAGGAAAAAAGGTGATAAATTTGAGATTGAGAAAGATGGATATTATATCCTCTTTGAAATAAAGGATACTATTTTATATGTGATAAATGCTAAGAAAGGGTGAGAAAAA
>JAZDMC010000022.1:0-10567 GCA_043801325.1 Candidatus Woesearchaeota archaeon
GTTCAAATATTTATAGCACTGTTTTGTTAATAATTTAAAAAAAGGTAAACTACATCCCCATTCCGCCCATTCCACCCATACCTGGAGGCATTCAACCACCACCATGTTCTTTTGAGCCAGATGATTGTTTTACATCATCAATCCTTAAAATCATGACAGCAACTTCTGCTGCGCTTGAAATAGCTTGTGTTTTTATTTTTAAAGGCTCAATTACACCCCTCTTCCAGGCATCCATTACTTTTCCACTGAAAACATCGATTCCAGCCCACTTTTGTTTTTTAGAATGTGCTGCTTTCAAATCTGTCATTGTATCAATCGGATCTAAGCCGGCGTTTTCTATTAGTGTTTTTGGGATTATTTCCATTGCATCTGCAAAAGCTTCAACTGCAAGCTGTTCTCTTCCAGATAAGCCCTGCGCATATTTTCTTAATTCAGCTGCCAGTTCAATTTCAGGAGCTCCTGCGCCTGCTACTACCATGCCGTCTTTCAATGCAGCTATTACATCCCCTACAGCATCAGTTACTGCACGTTCAATTTCATTTGTAACATGCTCTGTTCCGCCTCTGATTAATAGAGTAACTGCTTTTGGGTTTTTGCAGTCCATAATATAGGTAAATTCTTCATCACCTACTTTCTTTTCTTCAACTGTTCCTGCAAAACCTAGATCATCTTTGCTTATGTCTTTTAAGTTGTTGACAACTTTAGCTCCGGTTGCTTTTGCTATTTTCTTCATGTCGCTGTCTGAAACTCTTCTTACTGCATAAACTCCGCTTTTAGCTAAGAAATGAACTGCAATATCATCTACACCTTTTTGGCATAGAACAACATTAGCTCCAGTTGCTGTTATCTGCTCAACCATCTTCTTAATCATGTTTTCTTCCTGGTCTAAGAATCCCTGCATCTGGTCTGGTGTTTTGATTTCTATTCTTGCATCAATTTCTGTTTTCTTTATTTCTATTTCCCTGTCAATTAATAATATTTTTGCGTTTTTAACTATTCTTGGCATAGTTGAGCTTAATCTTTCCTTGTCAATTACTATACCTTTGATTAGTTCAGAATCTTCTACAGAACCTCCAGTGCGTTTTTCTATTTTGATATTGTCTTTGTCTATGTGGCCGTTTTCTTCCACCATCTTTACTGCTTGTACTGCTAAACTTGCTAGTGTGTCTCTGGAATATTCAGCTCCTTTTCCTGTCATTGCAGTTTGCGCTATTTTTTTTAATACATCTTCATTGTTTGGAGTTATTTTTTCTCCCATATTTTTTAGAATTTCCTGGGCTTTTGATTCGGCTAACCTGTAGCCTCTTGATATAACAGCTGGATGAATATCCTTATCTAAAAGCTCTTCTGCGTTTTTTAGTAATTCACCTGCTAAAACAACTGCTGTTGTAGTTCCGTCTCCTATCTCAGCTTCTTGTGTTTTAGCAACTTCTACAATCATTTTTGCAGATGGATGCTCAATATTCATCTCTTCCAGAATTGTAACACCATCATTAGTAATAGTAACATCTCCTAAAGAATCAACAATCATCTTATCCATTCCTTTTGGACCTAAAGTTGTCCTGACTGTTTCAGCAACTAATTTAGCTGCCATTATGTTAGTCCTTTGAGCGTCTCTTCCTATAGTCCTTTGAGAGCCCTCTGGTAAAATGAATATTGGTTGTATGTTTTGGTTTGACATTTTTTATTTTCCTCCGTATATTTGTTTTTTTTAACTAAAATTAACCCCTAATTTCAATAAAAAGTAAGTAAGCAGTTCTATATAAATATATCGTTTTTTTGGCTTTGGCTATAAACCCCGACAGTGGCCATAAACTTTTTTTAAATATTCTTAGGCTAAACTTCATCATTTAGACGATCCATATTTTTTTACCACACCAATTCCTGCCCACATTTCTTCAATGAGCGACACGCTCCTTTTCCTTATCTCACCTGCATAAGGCTCAAACAAAACCAATTCATTGCCTTCTAATCTGACCGCAGAAATAACATGCTGAATATACCCGGGTGTAGGCATTCCAAAAAATTCTTGTTTCGGGTAAAGAAGATAAATTAATGGATAATTCTTTATTGTCCCAGCCAAATTATCCATAGAAGGATGATGCATTTCAATAGTATAACCGCCAGAAGCCATGTAACTTTTTAGTTTCTCTTGTTTTTCCGCATAGTAATCTTCACCATGACCCTCCAATCTAAACTCAAGATCTGTAATCTTTTTCCCCCCATTAACAATACCCCTCATATCATCCAATACTGCATTTCTTTGGTCAGAATCTTTGGATTGAAGAGCCAAAGAAAATAGAACGCTTGATAAGAGGCAGGAATTAGTTAAATTATACTTAAATATTCTTGCAATATCCTCAACTGGCACTTGTTCCTGAACCATAACGGTTGTAATGTTTGACAATATAAAAGCCTTTTTCTAATAAAAGAAGTTTTAAAAGAAAATATTCCTAAACCAAGTGAAGAATGTGAGTTCTGTAAGTGGGCAAAGATTTAAAAGTTAATATTCATTCTTAATAGTTATGCCTGAGGATTTAGACCCGAACAAAGAATTGATAATAGTGCCATTAAATACAGAACAAAGAACATCAATTTTTGAGGGATTAGGGGAATTAATTAGAGAAGAATTCAGCATGAAGTATTCAATTGTAAGGGTTGATTCCCCATTTTTTATATTTTCTGTAGATTCATCCCGCAGACTCGAAAAATACAATGCAGATGCCTTAATATTAGACAGCCTCTTAGGCGGTTCTGGCCTATTCCGCTCACTTTTTGAAAGATATCGTACTCAACATGTCCTGGCTGTAACTGACATGTATTTAACTAAGTATAATGGGGAATTAAATGAGGGAGCGATTAATAAAGCCAGAGATAAAGCTGCCATTTCTTGTGCCAGGTTTAAAGATGATGATCCTGAAAAAATATTGGAAAGGTTATCAGGTTTGGCTTTACATGAAGTTGGCCACCTTCACTGGCTAAAAGAACATGTCCATAAAAGCCAAAATGGCAAATATTGCCCTATGATTTCAGGAGAATATTTATTAAAACCTCTTGGTTTTGTATCTACTGATATAAAAAAGTTTGATTGTTTGGATAACAAATTATGTTCAGATTGCAAAAATTATCTAATGTCTTAAGGTTTTTTTGTCAATCATTACAAAGGGGAATACAAATCCATAGATGATTCTGTTACGGGAAAATTTGAATTACGAGTTACACCATCGAAACATTTGTCAAACGTATGGCATCCATAGACTAAATCCTTTCACAACCCAAAACTATGCGAAATTTACTTCATAAATTTCTTTAGTTTCGTCCTTACAGTCCAAAACTATCAGAAAACTCTTTTATTCTTTCAAATTCAGATAAGAACTTATGGCCCTGCTCTTTCATAAAAAACATCTTCCTGCCTTTTACCAGCTTTTCCTCAATCATTCCTTTTTTCAAAAGCATATCTGCATATTCCTTTAGTTTTGCATGAGACAGGTTTGATTTATACAAAAGATGAGTTGGTTTTATTACACCCCCTTTATTCTGTATTGAACTAAGAATATCAGCAATTATCTCTAGTTTCCCTCTTCTTTTCTCAATCATTTTGGTTTTTTTCTAAAAATCAGTATAAAAGGTATAAGTAAATACACAAATCCAAGCAATTGAATTAATTCAGCCAATACATAAATAGTTTTTGAATATATTACAAAAACAAAGAAAGCCTGAGAAATCAAAAGTATGCCGAATGCAAATGTTACAAATCTTGCTTTCTCACTCTTAACCCTAATATAATTCCTATAGTAGGAATATGATATAAGCAAAAGAATAACAAATGATGTAGCATAAAGCAGCTGGTAATGTATGACGCTGATCCATGTTGCAAGGAATACAAAGTAAACCAATAAAGCAATAACCCTGAAATTGCTCCATCTAAGCCTGGAAATTATCAAAAACAATATCATAAATCCAAGCAGAATAAAAAATGCATATGCAATAAATGCTATTGCATTAATGCTATATGGGGTTAAATTAGTAAATGCCTGATGAATTGAGCTTCCAACTGCAGACCTTGTAATTGTCGGCTTGTAAATTGCCAAAGTTCCGATAATTTTTGCTATAAATGCAAAAGTTAAAGACAAAAAAGCAGTGCTAAAATGCAAATACTTGTTTTCCTTTGTTAATTTAAAGCATTTATAGCTGTAATACACAAGCAATACGCAAACTATAACGGCAATTAGCTCAATAATAGAATCAAAGCCATAGAACCATTCTGGGCTGAATACATAAGAAGGAATCCCATAAGGCACATTTTCAAACAACATAACTTAAAAAAGCGTTTTTCCCTTTATAAACTTTATGCATCTTACTTCTGTATTAACTGTGCATAATGATTAATAAATACCTAGGCTATGCTATATCAATTATGACCAACTAACACCTCCGAAAGTTTTTTGGTTAATAAGTCAAAAGCAGGCTTTTAGAACCCTCTTTTTGCCTGCTTTTGATACTATTTAACAAGCCAGAAATTACCACTTTTTGGCTTGTTTTTTATTTATTTCTTTTGAAGAAACATTAATAATCATATAAGCTATTTCCTAATACACAACTCACTTGAAAGAATTTACTATAAGTAAAGATTTATAAATAGATGCAAAATATTTGTTTTATTGATACTTATGGGAAAGAAAAAAAACAAAAACAAGAAAAAGAAAGTAAATGTAAAGAAGGAAAGGTACGCAAAATTCAGAAAAGATCAGCAGTCAACTATGTCTTTTACTCCTCCAGACATTACTCCTGAACAACAGAAGCAGAGGCAGGAAGATGAGAGGAATATAGGATTGTTTTGGAGATATAATAAAAGGCGTCCTATAACAACGGGCATAGGCGCAAAGAGCAAAAAATAGAGATTTATTAAGATTTTCTTTTCAAAAAATTATAAAAAAGAAATAGGGTGATTATTCAGAATCTTTTTGTACGTCTTCAGAATCTTCTGGTGCAGGTGCAGAACCTTCTTTTACTACATTAGCAGCTTTTGGGCCTCTGTCTCCTTCTTCTACATCAAATGTAACTGTGTCGTTTTCATTCAGAGTTACACCTTCCTGTAATCCGGTTTTATGGACAAAATACTCTTTTCCATCCTCGCCAGCTATAAATCCGAATCCTTTCATCACGTTAAAAAATTTTATTGTTCCTTTCATTTTTTCCTCCTTCAGAATCTTTTTGTTCTTTGTTGATTTTCAATTGGCAGTCATCGCAGTAATTCTTATATTCACCTTTGCGAATAACATATCTTGTTCTGCACGATCTGCAGTACTTTACTATATTATAATCAACCATTTCATAAGAATAACCTATGTTGTTTTTAAATGCTCCTATTTGGCTATTGCTTTTTCCATAAACTAGGTGCAAAGTAGGAAAGCTATTTAAATACCTGCTATTAATAATTAAATATATGGGGCAGCAGGAGGTTTATAGCTTTTTGAGGAGGAATAAGAATAAATGGTTTTTTTCTAAAGATATATCTAAAAGATTAGGGGCTTCTATAGGCTCAGTTACAAACTGCCTCAAAAAATTAAGGGAATACAAGGCAATAAGCTTTAAGGGAACAGAGCGGAAGAATCAGTTTAAGTATAGATTTAAGAAATAATGGATTTTCTGATAAAACAAATTTAACCAAAAGTTTTTACAAACTTCTAAAAGGAATTTTATTGCCTTAATCCATATGAACTGGCATATCCAATTTAAAACCAGGCTTTTTGCCGTATATTGCTATTCCATAGTTTATGTATTTGTTTCCGTTTGTGCCAACATCATGCCATCTTTCTTTAAGCTCATTGAATGCCAAAAATGTCCGGTGAAACGATGATGGATCCTCAAAATACATCTTTTTTTTGCTGTAGCCTATTGCAATCGCATAATGGCCGTCATCCCAGTCATTTTCCCAATCTACCTGATCTTTTTTTGTCCATGCCTGCAGGACAAGCATCACTGGAATTTTTGAGTTTATGAATCCTATGACTTCTTCAATAGTCATTGTCCTTGATTCACTATCCAACCCATATTCCCCTAGGGCATTTACAATCTCATCAATTGAAGTCCCATCTTTTGTAGTTTCAGTATGCTTGATAAGCACATCTTCCCTAACTTCTATGCCATAGTAAGCCAATACTGCCTGCAGCGCTTTTGCTCCGCAGTCATGATCATATGTCTGGCGGAGTTTTGGAAACCGAAGCATCTTCATAAATCTCAGCTAATTGGGCTTAAAATATAAATCTTTTCAAGGGAATTGAAAATTTTTTTGTTTAACAAATTAAACAGACTTTACCATCCAAAAGTTTTTATAGAGTTCTATCTAAAATAAACACTGAGGTGTCTAAAATGGCCATTATGAACTGGTATAATAAAAAGTTAAAGAAATTAAATATCTGGGACATAGGAGCGCTAAAGACTTATTGTTTGCTTACCGGCATTGTAATCGGCGCATATATACCTGGTTTTGTCAATCAGTATTTTTGGATTTTAATAGCAATAATTGCAGTATTGATGGTAAAACTGATGTATAAAGTGTTTAAGAAATAAAAAGTTATTGCGCGCCGATTCTTAGGCTGGGAAAATCAATGTTCAATGAAATCAGCGCTTCAATTGTGTCAGCTTTCAGCCTATTCCCTGCCCTAATTGCATTGTAAAGATCCTTATGAAGAGTAATAAGGCCTTCAATATTCGTCTCTTTAGAAAGCTTAGCTATTTTTTTATCAGCATTTACTATACCAGAATAATCTTTAGAATAATCCCTATTGTGCATTGCTGAATAGAATTCACGATAAGCTGAAATTATTTTACTAAGTCCTTTTCTTTCAGATCCGTCAGGCGATGCCAGCAGCTTAAGCCCATACTTAGCAACAGACTCAATTTCATCAATACGATACTCTTGAGGCAGATTATTTCCAATTCTTCCAATCAAACTAATAATATTTCTTATTTCATCGCTCTTATTAGAATTAAATGCAACCATCATCTGGTCAATAAGACCGTCAAGAACATCCACTTTTGAATCATCAGAGCCATTAATCAATGCATCTCTGACAACTTGTTTTCTTCTGTAGTTTTTAGATGCAGCAGGCGTCATATTGCGCAGTAACCTTATGTAGGTATCAACCCCTTCATTCAAAAATTGATTTACAAGTTCAGGATAAGAATCACCATAATCAACAATATCCATGCAATGTTTGTCTGCGTATTCTTCCACTGCTGATGGATCATCTAAAACAAAATATCTTCCATTAAAAGACAAATTATTTGGCCGGTATAGGAAATCTTGCCTTACATAACCTACTTCAAATAAAGGCTCTTTCTGGGAAAGCTGCACAATATGAATAGAATCCATTTTATTTAGGAGTAATTCACAGCTTGACACATAAATAAATGCTTCTCCTTCAGGAAAATTTGGATTTCCTTTTTTAAATTTCAAATCAAACATTAGACCCCCAGCATTATTACTTTGAAATAGCAAAAAATCAAACCATCCTTTTTAAATTTTATGTTATCTGGTATGGTCATAATATTCAGATATAGAGAATACGCTTAAACATAAGCCAGAAATGGCTGAAGCTTCCTGCCAACACAAATAAAATAACCAGCAAACTTAAACCAGCAACAGCAAGCACAGTCCCGATAAGATGTATCAAGCTGCTTAAAGGCTCGTTGTTTTTCATAAAAAAAAGATTCTTAGTTTAGTATTTATAGTTTTTCTTATTCTACTAACTAACCAAACCTTTTTATATATTGGCTCAAACAGATAATAAAAAGGTGATACCATGAAATTTGCAAATAAGGAATTTTTATATTATTGGAAAATAATTAAAGTACCGACTTATGTTTTGATTGGATGGTCAGTTATAGGGTTTATTCTGGCTGCAATATCTTTCCCTTTGTACATGTCTATTTTTTCAGCTGGAGTGAGCTGGCTTTTGATGATAGCTGTGTTTGGGTTTATAGGCTGGACAGCAATTAAAGACCATAAACAGACTATAAAGATTGCAGCATGGTCTGGAGCATTAGCAGGAGCGGTAGCTGGTTTTGCAGGAGGCATAATAAGCATATTGATGTTTTATTTTGTCCCGTCTATAACACTGTATGCAGCGTCACAGGCAGGAGTAGATCCATTAGCTGTACAGGGCGTTATGAAAATTGCAATCTATATAGGACTAATAACAGGACCGTTATTTTCAGCCTTAATCGGAGCAGCAATATCTGCCATAGCTGCATTGATTGCAAAGAAAGTATAGCTATTCAGCAACAATCTTTATTTTATTTTTATTAGGATTTAGTTCTTGAATATCCAACAATTTGTAATTTTTCAGTCCTTTTGCTTCTGCATATTTCATTGCAGCTTCTTCTGTCTTAAAAGTCTTTGGCTTTGGCTTTCTGTGCCTGCCTCTGAGGCCATACATTCTTAATTTTCTTTTACGCCTTGTGTGTATTTTTACCATGCAAATGTGTTTTTAATTCGGGTATATAAGTTTTTTGTTATTTCAAATAAGGAAATTTATTAAAGCTATGTTTTTCTCTATCTTGTATGGCTGAATATCTATTGCCTTTTGAGCAAATTAAGAGAAAGATTCTTGTAAAAAAAGAAGCAAAAACTAATGAAAAACTAGGCTGCAGACCAGAACAAAGGACAACAGAGGAAATAATAAACTACGGCATCGTCAATATAAACAAATGCCAAGGCCCAACTTCCCACCAGGTAAGTGATTACGTGCAAAAAATTCTCCATATTAACAAGAGCGGTCATAGCGGTACATTAGACCCTCATGTTCATGGGCTATTGCCGGTTGCATTAGGCAGAGCAACAAGAATTGTACAAGGTTTGCTAAAATCAGGAAAAGAATACATAGGAATAATGCATTTGCACAAAGATATAGAAGAAGATAAGATAAGAGAAGCCATAAAAAAACATTTCACAGGAAAAATAAAGCAGACCCCTCCATTAAAAAGCGCAGTGAAACGCGTAGAAAGAGAAAGAGAAATCTATTATTTTGAAATTCTTGAAAAACAAGAAAAAGATGTTTTGTTTATTGTTGGATGTGAGGCAGGGACATATATAAGAAAACTGATCCATGATTTAGGGCAGAAACTGAAAATAGGAGCGCATATGCTTGAGCTAAGAAGAACAAAAGCAGGCCCTTTTGATGAAAAAACATTATTCACATTGCAGGATTTAACTGATGCTTATTATTTCTATAAAGAAGAAAACAATGACAAATTCTTAAGAAAAGTTATACAACCAGTGGAAAATGCCATAGCGCATCTGCCGAAAATGTGGGTTTTTGACACTACTGTAGACACCTTATGCCACGGCGCAGATTTAAATATTCCCGGAATAAGCAAATTAAATGATCAAATAAATAAAAATGATATAGTTGCAATCATGACGCTAAAAGACGAATTAGTTGCATTAGGAACTGCGCAATTGACATCTGAAGATATAATGGAAAAAGAAAAAGGCTTAGCTGTAAAGGCAGAAAAGGTTTTTATGCTGCCTGGAACTTATAAAGTATAAATCAAATTATTTAAAGACTGATTCTCAAAATAACAAAAGAATTAAAAACAAGCTTATTGTATAAATAACCAAAATGCCGTTTGAATTCATAATAACAGATTTCATTAAAGCCTTTTTTGCAATATTTGTCGCAATGGACGCTTTTGGAAATTTGCCTATACTTTCAACACTTACGCAAAAATTATCCACAAAGGAAAGAAATAAGAATGTTAATGGAGCGGTTTTAATAGCAGCTATACTTTTGTTTATTTTCTTATTTTTTGGAACCAGAGCATTACAATATTTTGGCATCAGCATAGACAGTTTTAAGATTGCAGGAGGCATAATTTTGCTGATTATTGGAATAAAGATTGTTCTTGGGTTAAGTTTAAGGGAAGAAAGGGCAAAAAAGTATGAAATAGCAGTGGTTCCGTTAGCAACACCATTGATAACAGGTCCTGCAGTCATTACTGTGATTCTTTTACTTGTGAATCAGTTTGGTTATTTGTTAACTATGATAGCATCTTTGCTTAATTTGCTTATAACATGGGTTGTTTTACACCAAACTGCCTTGTTGTTTAAGCTATTTGGCAGACAGGGAAGCGATGTCATAGCCAGAATTATGGGTCTTGTGTTAACAGCATTAGCAATAGAGTTCATAAAACAGGGTTGGCTTTCTTTATAAACTTGAATGTGTCAGAAATATACCATCAGTCTGTGACTGATAGACAAAGTCCTATAACCCCTAGTAATATGGTATATTTCTGAGCATGCTCAAAAACCACTATGAACTGTTGCGTTCAGCAACATACCATCCATCTGTAATGGGTGGTTTTTGACATATATGTTTTACTATAACCGTATATTAGTATACAAAAACATAACATTTATATACTGGCTCCTTTCTTTATATTTAAATCCCAACCACATTATAGGTGGGAATATAAAAACTGACAAAAATAAGAGGTGAATTTTAAAATGGATTTTATTGTGCAAGAAGCTATAAAAAATTCTCAAAATATAGATTATGAT
>JAZDMC010000032.1:0-7290 GCA_043801325.1 Candidatus Woesearchaeota archaeon
TGCATCTGTTCCAGTTACTTTTGTAGCTAATTCATTCCATCCATCTTTGAACTTATACAATGCAATATCTCCTGATGTCAATCCATTCTCTGTTAACCATGCTTTTGTAACCCTAAAGCTTATTTTGAAGCTCGTTGCACCTTCATTTGCTAGATTCTTCTTAGTAATCGTTAAATATTGATAGACTTTTGCTGCAGCTGCTGTTGCAACAGGATTTTCTGTCAATGCTTGGACCTTTATTTCAACATTCTTTAACTCAGACTTAACTCCTTCAACAGCAACACTTGTTACTGCTATTTTTGCATTGTCTATCTTTAAGCTAAATGATGATCCAGCTGGAACTGTTTGCCATACTTGTGCTTTTGAATCTGCAACTTTGCTTACAGCAACTGCTCCTCCGCTTCCACTGGTGCTTGAGCTTACAGTAGAAGTTGGCTCTGTAACATCTGCACTATAAGAAGTTCTATTAGACAAATTCATTAAATTGCCAAAAGTGTCGTTGCACAGCACATAATAATAGCCAGATGTATCGGAAGTGTAAGAAGTGCTTTTTGTATGTCCCGTATAACTTGTATTTGCTGTCAAAGCTGACATGGACTCATAACTCACATTAGAGGTTGAGTACCTGCATGTTGCGTTCTCATCTGTAGTAATGCTTAAAGTTACTGCAACAGTTGATGTTCCGCTATTTGATGTTATAATTCGCGTAACTTGCGGGGCCATAGTATCATTGATATAAATCTGCCTCGCTGCAGAATAGCCTATTTCACCATCATCTGTAATGCAGCTGATATTCCAATTCAAAGTGCCATTAGGAATTTGCCTGTCAGCCATTATTGTGGTCAGTGTGCCGTTAATCGTAGTTGAATTTGTGCCGCTTGCAACACCATTAACATTAACAGTACAGCTTTGATTTGTATCATGTTGTGAAAACAGCCTAAATGTGAAATTTGCATTTGTGTTTTTGATTGTAGCCAAGTTATCTGGAGATGTAAGGTTTATTGAGTAGATATAAGGGTCTAAAGTATAATAGCTCCCATTCACATAAATGCTGAAGTTCCACTTGGTTGATGAAGGCTCAGACATATTTATCATAATCCTAAATTGGTTGTTGCCATAAGTCAGATTAAAGTGCCTTTTAGTATGGTTTAGTCCCATTGCAATCCATGTTGTGCCATTATAACCTTCAATTGTAAAGTTTATTTCAACAGAATCAGATATAGAATTGTTAATCCATATATCTTGTGTGCCATTAAGCGCAGTATTGTTAACGCTTACATTAACATATGCTAAGCAATATGGATAGCATGAATAGTACGTCCTGTCTGAAGTCAGCGTGCCTAAAATAGCATAGCCGCTAATCTGAGGCCCTAATCCTGAAAAGTGGGGTATTGTCAGCCACAGCATATTAGTTGTTGTGTTGACAAAACATTTGTTGCTGTTATCAGTGCTGCTGCAGTTCATCCCTCCAGCAAACCAGCCATCGTCAAAATCCGCATAATCTGTCAGGTTTGTTTTTAGATGCTCTGTTCCATTTGCAGCTACATCCCATAATTCCGCCCAGTTGTTATCATCATCATATAATTTTGCAATCTTTAATGTAAATGCTTTTGTTTCATCATATTTGCTTTCATTATAAGGCACGCCAATTAGAACTTCATCATAAATTTCAGGGCCTTTGCTTCCAAAGCGCCATGCCTCTTCCAGGCTTGAGCCGCTTTCTGATTCATTACTTTCACTATCGAACATTGCATCAGGAGGCCCTGACGCAAGCATGTCCACATTTTTGTAATGGATTGCAATTCCATTTTCATTTGTAATCCTAAAGCTTATCTTTCCACCGCCTATAAGCGCATTTAACGGGCTGAAATCTGAGTCTGAGTCTGAGCTTGTAAGCAAGCATGCCGAAGAAGGCGTTGGCACATCGCATGCTGGACTGCTTGTGTACATTGCTACTGAAACGCTAAGGTCATCCATATCATCTATACCCCCAACATCGAATGTTTCTAAAGTCATATTAAGTTGGGATCCTTCCTCAACCTGTGCTCTTGTGAATTTCAATTTTATAGGTTCATAATCCATAGGATACATAACAGCCTTTTTTATGCTGTAATTAAGCAAAGGCAGGTAAAAGTACGCTCCGTCAGCATATAACCCCCCATTGTTGCTTTGGTCGCCAATATCAAACATCCAGGTAAAATCCGGCATAGAAGAGTCAAACTTAGAATATTCCAGTCGAATTTCGACATGGCCTTTCGGTTGGGTAACGGCATCTCCGGAACCATTTATTAAAGCAAACTTGCTCATAGTCATTGGGAATACTTTGTTATTCTCGCTTGGGCCGCTGCCCACTGCGCCGCCATCTTGCGCACTTATGTTCGCAAGGTCATTGCCCATTAAAGGATACAAAGTAAAGTTAAAATTATCTACATCTACATTAATACTGGGGGATATATTTCTAAATCCTGCATAATAATTTCCTCCAAATTTGACTATAGGAATCATCAATACTCTTGAATTCATTGTTGTGCCTTCCAATGTGATATTATAATTTCCACTTGTGACATTAAAGATATCAGATCCTGGTGTATTATTCACCCTTTGCCATGCGCTCATGTTAAATGGCATAGGCATGCCCCCAAATACCATGTCTCCTGGCTCAAATAGGTAATTAAGAATAAAGAAATCCTGAAAACCATCTCCGGTACTGTTAGAAAGATTCACTCTTCCTGTTACATGAATAGGGCTGCTTGTTGTATTAAAAACAATGTCCACATGATTTTGGCCTGCTGCAGCATATGCAGATGCATTGTTAAAGTCATAATAGATGGGCATTGCCTGATTAGGAAATATTTCAACAGAGTAATTCCTGTCTGCTGGCAGATTGATAGAAGCTTGCGTTACACTGGTCTGCCAGCCCTCTGCAATGCCATATCCCAGCCTTGTGTCTTTGACCATATAATTAAAGCTCTGCTGTGTGCTTCCATAGAGTTCAATGCCCCTTATGGTGTTAGTATCTGATTCAATAATATACAAACTGCCATTATTCAATTTTTCAATGCCTAAGCCGCTATTAAATGTGCTTTCCCAAAACCCGTTGTTGATATCCATAAAATTATTATCCAGCATAACTGCATTTGAAGGAGTACCTTCCTGAAGCATTAGCCAATAATCGCAGCTATACCTTAGTAATTTACCCTGAGGCCTGTCTAAACTTGTTGAATAGCCTGTGAATGTAAAATTAGTGTAATTGAAAACAAAAGATTCAACAAACCTTCCCCCTCCATTCTCAGCAAAAATATAGAATAAATTATCAGTTGTGTTGCATGTGTCTTGTTCAATGCTGTAAAAATTTGTATATCCCCTGCTTGTAAGGTTATAGGTTTGGTTGTACACTAAATTAGTTGCATTTGTATCATTGACTTTATAGGTTCTTATTTCAGAACCATTAGCAATAAAATAAAGCCCAGAATTATTCAGTATTTCAATATCTTGAACATTTAGAAAATCATTGCCTACTGAGTCCGTGCCATTATAACTTAAATCTGAATTCATCCATGCTACCGAATTTGGGCTTCCAAGATATAAATATGCAAATCTTTGCGTTGAATTGTCCCAGGCTAAGCCCCTCTCTTGATTAGCGCCCACCGTTAATGAAGCCTGATGAGTATCATTAATTTGCTGGTATTTTGTTGCAGGGCCAATTGCTGTAATATTCACTGTAACCCCGCTTTTAAGATAGAATGTTACATTACTAATATCCAGTTCCTGAAAACCTTCATTTGGATCCATAGCCTGGAATGGAAAATCATTCAGAATAGAGCCGATATACTCCACATTTCCTCCTGAGTCCAGCTTTCTAGGAACAAACTTAATAGCTGCGCCATCATTTCTTAAGTCAATAGGGTCTAAATCATCGAAAGTCACGCTCCACCAACCTTCTGAATTGCTGTAAGTGGGATGGCTTGAGTTTATGCCATGACTGCCCTGAGTGTTATACACCTCGATGCTGACATTTGCGCCTGCAATAGGAGAGCCGTTAACATATTTTGTATAGCCTGAAAAAGTGATATCAGCAGCAAGAGAACTCACGCTAAGGGCAAACAATAAAATTATGAAAGCCAAAATAATAAAAATAGACTTAAAAATACCTCTCCCCATCAAATCACCTTCTTTTAATTTAAAATTGCTCCAAACCAGCAAAAAATCAGTTATTTTTTTTTTGGTGGTAGGACTATTTAAATTTTTCTGATTTTTTTCAGTTTTTGTTGGTAATTTTAATTTAGTTCTCTTTATTTTTCATATTGCCCTATTGTTGCAATTATATTTTATCTATATCAGTTTTCACCCATTGAGGTGTTATCACTGCATTTTTTATTGTTTTCTGCCGGCTAATATCGAAATAAAAAACAAAAATCTTTAAATAACGTCAATCAATTCTTTTACTTGATGGGGTCGTATTACAACCTGGCTTAGTATACGAGCCTCCAGTAATGGAGGTATGAGCTGAAAAGCGATGAATTATCCTCTCGAAGACAGCTTGGGATCTGGGAAATCAATAGTAAAGCTATGATTCAGAAATTCAAATCCCAGCGACCCCACTTTTTCTTTCGAACGAAGTGAGAAAGCTATGGGGGTTGATATAGGGCAGACTGCCCTTATATGAGAATCCCAGCGACCCCACTTTTATTCTTTCAAAAACTTAAACAGCGGCTTGTAGAACCTTATCAACAATATCAAAACAATTAGAATCACTATGCCCAGTATTATGTAATACAAATATAGAACAAAGAAGTCCCTTATAACACTAAAAAGATTAAAGTATGCAAATGCTGCAAGCAGAATTATAATCGGAGCAAAAACAGCAATTACATAAAAAGGCCTGTTGTACCATTTTTCTTTTCTCTTTGCCTTCTTCTCAGCTTTTTTTGCTTCTTTTTTCACTTTACTTTTCTTCTTTCTTTTGCGGATATGATTGAATAACAAAATCAGCAAAAACAAAGCAATAACTACACCCACACCTATTAATATATAGTACAGGTAACCAACAAAGAAATTCTTGATATAAAGATGAAGATATTTTGCATTGAACAATTTGTTATAGTGCCCAAAAAATATGCCTAAAGAAATTATAGCTAATATAATTAGGGAATAAACCCGTATTTTATATTTTTTAAAAAATTCCGTAAATTTCTTTGCCTTTTCTTTGCTTTCTTTTTCAAGTTCTTTTTTTCTTGCCTTTTCTTTCTCTGCCTCTCGCTGTTCTTTTCTTTTTTCTTTTTCCTCTTCTCTTTTTTCTTTTGCAATCTTTAAAGCCTCTAACTTTTCTCTTCTTATCTTGTACTTTTCATAGCTTTTTTTTGATTTATTCTTAACTGCGATTAATGGTTTCCTAAGAACAACAATTAAGATTATAATCAAAATAAACAGGTAAATATAATATTGGTATAGTTTTGCAGTTGCTTTAAATTTCTTCATAAACTCACTTTCTTTTTTAAGCACTATGTCAACATTCTTAGAATATATCATCCCATTGCTATCCGCATTTATCTTAATGCCATAAGTCCCTGGCTCAACATCTTCACTTGGACTAACTTTGAGGTTTAAATTTCCAGTTTGTCCTGGATTTAATTCTAAATTTTCTGGATTTACACTAACCCAAGATACGCCTTCTAAACTTACATCATAATCAGCTTTTTTTATCCCATCATTTCTCACTTTAGCAAAAAAGAAATCATTGCTGTAAAGATTAGTCACGCTTGTTTTTGCGCTTATATCTGTCTTGTAGCATTCCCATTTTGGCATAACATTGATATTTATCTGGTCATCAAATTTGGTTTTATTCCCAACTCCACCTATTATTTTAACTAAAAAGCTTCCAGAAACATCATCTCCCGGATTTACATCAAATGCAACTGTTTTTTCCTCTTGAGGATTCAATTCAACAAAAGAAATATTTCCTAAACTTGCCCATGTAGGATTATCTAATTCCAGCTTTATATTCTGCTTTAAAGTTCCTGTATTTTTTATAAGAACATCATAGCTTTTGTCTTCTCCGCTGCAAACAACATCATTTTCTTTTTCCACCTCAAGTTCAAGAGCATAGCATTCCTCAACATTAACCACAATATCTTTTCTTCTTTGCACTTTTCCAAGCTCGCTTATAGTGTTTAGCTTAAAATCAAATTTCCCTTCAACACCTGCCATGTCTAAATTAATGAAAAAAATCCCTGATTTCTTCCCGCTTAGCTTTACAGTATCAACATTCAATGCGGCCCATTCTGGAGCATCTATAAACATCCTATACCTGTTTTCAAAATTCTCATTGTTGGTTATCAAAATTGGCATTATTTTTTGTTCGTCCTTGCATAATGCATAGTTAGTATCATGTTGCAGGAACTGTATGCTCTCCCCAGATTCATCTACAACATTGCCCTGTTCCAACGAATAATCATAGCATTGAGAAAACTCAAGAACCTGTTTGATTGATTTTGTTACACCATTGTCAGTCGCTATAAATACCTCAAGATCATATTTTCCCTGGATATTGCACTCAGAATTCACAAAGACAAAAAAACTCCCCCTTTGGCCCGGATTCAAAACAAATTTGCTTGGGCTAAAAGTAACCCATTCTGCTGCATCACTGCCTGCAAAAACCCTATACGAGCTTGCCGCACTGCCTGTATTTTGCACAATGATTGTATATGCCTGGTTTGAGCATGGACATAACTCTATAGAACTTTGTGTTGATGCTGTAAAATCCTCTTGTGCGCCTGATAAATTAACTAATAGAAACACCAATAAAAATAAGAATATGCTCAACAGGATTTTTTTAGTCTTCATTTTGGCATAGTATACCTAGTAAGAAACTAAAATAAATATAAAAAATAAATAAAAAAGAAAACTCAATAATAGGTTTTTTCTTCGTCTTTTTCTTCTTCGTCTTCTCCTCTAAGTTTGCTGAAGCCGATTATTAAACCGATTATTACAAGCAAAATTACCAAGATTACTAGACCAACTTCAAGGCCTCTCTTTAATTTTGCAGTTCCTGTTGCTTTGCCTTCCTGCACATTTATGCTCAAAGGCAGCTGCTTCAAGACTTTATCTCCGCTGTTGATTGTTACTGTAAAGGTTTGGTCTCCTGCTGGAGCATTTTCCTTTGCAGATGCATAAACAGTGAATGCTTTGCTGTCTCCAGCATCTATTACTAGCACATTTGATGGGCTTACTCTAAGGTTTGCCCATGCAGCGCCGTCAGCAGTTACTGTATAGATTTTTGAGCTTGCTCCG
>JAZDMC010000047.1:0-23699 GCA_043801325.1 Candidatus Woesearchaeota archaeon
AAGCAATAGAAGCGCCAGGTAAGGCGCCTATGGCATGGATTATAGCGATAATAGTCATAATAGTTGGAATAATCCTGATAGTGGCTTACCAAAAGAACAAGCAAAGGGCTTAAACCATTTCTTTTATTTTTTATTTATTTTTTTATTTTAATGGAATAAACTTGCCATAATTTTATTGTTTCCAGTTCGATAAAAACAGGATAAGGGTGGTTATAGTGAAGATGGGAGGAAATGTAGTTCTGATATTCCCCATGTATTGAGGCGAAGTTGTTTAATCATTTAAAGTGCTATTTTCTTATGGATGTTGATCTTCAAATTAGTTGTTTCACTGAGAGTTTCTTGAAGATGCTCAAATGAGTATATCGATATCTATATCGCTAATGGGTACTTTCCTAGGAACAAAGATAGTAAGGATGTAGAAAAGCGCAGGAAAGAGTGATATGAATGAGATATTAAAAGAAAATAGCTCAGCTTATTCTGATAAGCAGGAATCCTCGTATTGTTAAAGAAGCCAGTATGTACATGGACTAAAGAATTTACTGCAACATTACAGCAACAGGCATGCTATAGGCTCTGTCCTAAATGATACAAAACCTTAGAAATGATAATACTGCCTATAATTAAGAATTAAAAAATAAAAAAAAGAAATAAGTTTTATTCTGCTCTTCCGGTTAATGATCCTTGCACTTTATGTGTTAATAACGTGTCTGCGTTTGTGTAGGTAACGTTAACATCTCCGGAAAACTTACTGCCTGCTGTCAATGCGCAAGCTGTAACTGTAAATTTTGTTTGCTGTCCATTGGATAATGTGTTTCCAGTATCTTCTGCACAACCAGTTACATAAACGCCGACTGCCGTAGCATCAAAACCCATACCATTTCTTAATACAACATCTATTGTACTTGCTCCTGCATCTATCTTGAAATCAGTACATGCAATGCCTGCTGGTAATGTACATTTGGCAGGCAAAAACTTATCCGGGCTTAATACACCAAAATATGCTAGTGCACCAATAGCGACTAGGACAACCAGAATAGCCCAGCCATATGTCATCAAAAATTCCATGGCCGCCTGGGATCTCTTAAACATTTTATTCATTTTTTTCACCTCTTATTTTATAATTTTAGTTTTATTCTATTTTTGTATTTATAACACCATATGCGGTTTTTGTAAGGTTAGTAAGTTTTTCTGTGTATTTTATAACCACATCACCCCTAAATGTATCTTTTATATCGCCATTACTACATCCGGTTACAACAAATGTGGATTGATCTTCACTTGCCATTGATTTACTAAAAGCCGTAGTGCAGCCGCCAATCTGAATGCTATCTATGGTTACACTTTTCCCATACCCATTTGAAAATACTATAGTTGATTGACTAGTTTCAACCTTACTGCTTAGACAAGTAAAACCAGTCTCTAATAAACATTTTTCAGGCAAAAATTTTTCAGGGCTTAGAACACCGAAATAAGCTAATGCAGCAATAGCAGCAAGAACAACCAGAATAGCCCAGCCATATGTCATCAAAAACTCCATGGCCGCCTGGGATTTTCTGTATTTTAAGACTTTCATATATTACACCTCATTTTTGTTAGTAATAAGTTTAATAAATACTATTAAACAACTAATATTTAAACTTAACGAAAATTTTGAGAATTTTCAAGAAGTTCAAACTCAAAAATTTTGATTTTCATTATTTAAAGTTTACTATAAAAAAACTTCCATCATATTTCCCAAAATCTTACTTGCAATGAAATAAAGGCTTACTGTTACAACTATAAAGATTGGTATGTATCTTAAGCCAAGTTTGGCAGTGCCCTTTTTTATTGTGGCTATTATTACTGAAGAGAAAAATGAGGTGGTTATTAAGGATACTATTGCAAATACCCTGAAATCAGCAAGTTTAATGCCCTCTCCTGAAAAAGAAAGTGCAAACCCTGCAGATGATGCAGCACCACCACCCAGTGTTGATCCAAGGTTGCTTATTACCTGTATTAATATGCCTGAAAGCGCAAATAATACTGGTGCAGCTGCTATAGTTGCAAAAGATATGAATATGACATAAGTTGTTACATCGGCTGCCATTTCCTTTCTCATAATCTTATTTTCCTGTATGTTTACAGCAATCTTGTTTAGTAAGCTTCCAATTTCTCCTCCAGCTTCTATGCCTTCTATTAACAGGCTAATGGATCTTTTTAATAAGACTGAATCATATTTATCAGCGAACTTTTGCAGCGCAGCTTTTAAATCCTCACCGCGCATAGTTTCTTTTGCTACTAGCTCTATTTCCTTTGCAAGCACTCCAAAGCGCGGCCTTACAGCATACCATAATGACCTGTCTATAGTCATACCTGCTTTTATGTTGGTTGCTGTCAGCTGCAAATAATCGGCAAGAACATCTTCAATGTCAATTTTTCTCTTAAAGATCTTTAAATCAATGACAACATAGAACAAAACCCATAAAATAAAGATTAGTATGCTGAAAACCAAAACCCACAGGGCAATTACTGAAAGCAATATTGTAGACCATGTAATTCCCCAGGTAGTTGAAAAGTGGTATATCAAGAAAGCAGATATCCCCAAATTTATGATGACACAAAGATTAAACAGTTTCTTTGAGAGTGATTTAGGATCAATAGCCAAGCCCGCTCTTTCAAGATAAAAATTAAACTTATGCCTTCTTTCCTGGGCCAGAGCCAGTTTATTTTTCTTTTCTTTTATCTGCTTTTTGTAATGTTCAATTACTTTTTCTTTTTGGTATGTCTTTTTTTTCCTGAAAAAACTAAAAAGATTTAATTTAGGTTTTGTTTTTTCGTGCTCGATTGCTGATGCCTTTGTGTTTTTAAAAATTTCAAGAACATTTGGTTTAGGAGACTTTATTTTATCATCTTCTTCTTGATTTTTTATTTTCTTAGGTTCTGCTGACTCTTTCTTCTTCAAAAGATTCCTGATGTCAAATTTTGGTAGTTTAAACATTTTCAAAAGTCAATTGCCGGCCTTGAGAATTTTATTATTGAGAGGAACATAAACTGAACAAAAGCCAATAAAAATGCTATTACCATGAATATAGTCAGGTCAATCTTAAACTCTATAAATGAGGAAAGAACAACTAGAATTGTTACTCCCAAAGTCGGCAGAATAACTGTTACTATCATGTAAAACATTGCAAAAGGGTTTAGTTTCTTGCTGTATTTGTTTACCTCTATTGTTTGCTCTCTGGTTATCTGCTCCAGAACAGCTGTCAATGATTTTGAAACCTCAGAGCCAGTTTTTATGGAGTTAAGCAATTGCCACAGCAATCTCCTGAAATCATCCGATGGTATGTATTCTACAGCCTCTGTTAGCGCATCTTCCATACTTGCTCCAAGGTCAACTTTATCTACTATCTCTTTGAAATATTTCCCGATAATTTCATAGTTTTTTGATATATTGGTAAGCGCATTGTATAGTGGAACACCAGACTCTAATTCTATTATAAGATGCCTGCCTGCGAATATTATTTCGCGGCTTACCCCCTTTTCCTTTTTTGATATTCTGACATCAGGAAGCTTTAACATATAGGAAAATATTGCAAAAAATATTATTGGAATAAACACAATCATTATCCCCTTTAGAACATCAAATTTTATAAGTATTAATATTGAGGATACCACGAGCCCGGTTGTCATGTAAAAAGCAGAGAGAAAGGTCTGTTTGACAAAATCTTCTGGCTTATAGTTCATACCAGCTCTTTTTAGGTTGAGCTTTAGATTAGGCAAACTTCTTGCAATTAGCTGGAAAAAGGCATTTGTCATTCTTTTAGGAGACGGTGCTTAATGAGGTGGAAATACCATTAACATTATTATGTAGTTTTAATAATGCATAGATCTCAGCATGTTCACCCCTTTTTAATTTTAAAATAAATAAGCAATAAAATAATGATGCAAATAAGTCATTTGAACTCTTCTTTGCCTTCTCCTTTTTCTACTAGAGAAAATGGAACCTGGTCATACAATACTTTTAATCCTTCATTATCACTGATTGTAATAGGATATACATCCAGGCTATGGTCCTGGCCTCTTATCTTTGCTACTGTAAGGACTCTTTCAAAATAACTTCCTTTTCTTATCCTGCTTAGAACTATAAAGCCTTCAAACACAAAGTCCATCATGTCATATTCTAATCTGTCTAAGTCTGTTACTTTTCTTTCAGATATTGTCATAAAAGTAACTCCCGCATGCTTCATTTTTTGTATAAATATAAGAACTTGCCTGCGAAATTCCATTTTATCACCATCATGTCTCGGGTATAGATAGTCAAAAAATACAAGGGAGTCAAGAACAACTCTCTTAATATTATTTTTCTTTATAACATCTAATAAACCTTTTATTGAGGAAATCCCTCCTCTGAGTGTAGCAAGCGGCTTTTCAATAATAAAGACTTTGCCCTTTTTTTCTAAAGCTTCAAAATCCATACCAAAATTTTTTGTGTTTTTTCTGATGTCTTCTGGGCTGTCTTCTGTTGCAATGAAAATTCCGTTTTCATTGTAGTTTTTTGCTCCATAATAAATAAACTGCAATGCCAGTATTGTCTTTCCAGTTCCTGGAGCTCCAGTAATTAAAAGTGAAGAATTCTTTCTTAAGCCGCCTTTAAGTATCTGATCCAGGCCGTTTACACCTGTCTTAATTTTTTCTACCATCAAATCACCCTTTTTTAATAAATATTTAAAATACTAGTATAAAAACCTTCTGCTTGCCGAACTTTGTATTATTTATAAAAATATTTATAAACAAGATGGTTTATTTACATTATATGCGAAACAATAAGAAAAGTAAAATAATTGCATGACTTATTCTGTTTTTGTTACTTATACCTCTAAAAATAGCGGTTAAAATGCAAATAACTGAAAAACAAAAATACCAGTTGAAGAAGTTCATAAAAGAACTAGAGAAACATAAAGGCAGGCATACAGAGCTTGTGTCAGTTTACATTCCTCAAGGTTATGATATTATCAAGATTATCCAGCACCTAGATCAGGAAAAAGGCACAGCAACGAACATTAAGTCCAGCGCAACAAAGAAGAATGTTATAGACTCTCTAGAAAAGATGACGCAGCATTTGCGCTTATACAAAAAAACTCCTGAGAATGGCTTAGCGGTTTTTTCAGGGAATGTTGCAGAAAGGGAAGGCCAACAGGACTTTCAGGTGTGGAGCATAGAGCCTCCTTTGCCTTTAAATACAAGAATTTATAGGTGTGATAAGGAATTTGTTCTTGACTTATTGAGGGAGATGCTCGAGATAAAAGAGGTTTATGGGCTTGTTATTGTTGACAGGAGGGATGCAAACATAGCTTACCTTAAGGGAAAAACAATAATACCTCTGCTAAAAACACATTCTGAGGTGCCTGGAAAAACTCGTGCAGGAGGACAGTCAGCTGCAAGATTCGAAAGGTTGAGGGAAGGCGCAAAAAAAGACCATTTTAAGAAGGTAGCAGAGTATATGAAAGAGCAGTTTTTAAGCAATAAGAACCTAAAAGGGATAATTGTTGGAGGTCCAGGGCCAACAAAATATGATTTTATAGACACAGGATATATACCTACAGAAGTGAAGAATAAGATAATAGCAATAAAGGATTTAAGTTATACTGGGGAATTTGGGCTGAAGGAGCTAGTGGAAAGAAGCGAGGATGTACTGGCAAAAGAAGAAATCATTGAAGAAAAAAAGATTATGGGAAAATTTTTTGAGCTATTATCAACAAAACCAGGTATGGTTTCTTATGGCATTAGCGAAGTAATGAAGAACTTGAAATTAGGCGCGGTAGATACCTTGTTGCTGTCAGAAAAGCTTAATGAAAAGGAAATGGACGAATTCGAGGCAGAGGCAAAACTAGTTGGAACAGATGTTAAAATTATTTCTACTGAAACTACAGAAGGCGGTCAACTAAAAGAGATGGGCAAGGCTGCTGCTATTTTGAGATATGAGGTTAGTTCTTGATAGCAACAATAAAAATTAACAATAATAAAGATTCCAATAAGCCTCGCAACTACATCCATAATCATCCGATTAAAAATATTTATTCAATGTAACCAACAACCAAAAATGAAATTAGTTGAAGAAGCATTTGCAACTTTATTTCCAGAAAAAGACTTGGAAAATTACCAATTAAAAATAAAATATACAGATAAATTTAAGCCCTATAATGCTAATGTAAAGTATGCCAGAAATTCTTTTCAGTTTAATTTAAGCAGAAAATGGAAAACTGTAAGCAGAGAAATACAAATTGGGCTTATACAGGGATTGATGCTCAGGGTTTTTAAGGAAAAAAGAAGTACAATGAATATTGATCTCTATGAGAGTTTTATGAAGAATCTCCATATAAGTGTCCCAAAGACAGTTAATAATCCGGTTTTGGAAGAATCTTTCAATAAAGTCAATGAAAAATATTTTTTCGGATTAATAGAGAAGCCAAATTTGACATGGCACAATTCTATAAGAAGATTAGGTTCTTATGAATACGGAACTGATACAATATCAATAAGCAAGGTTATTAGTTCTGATAAAGATTTACTAGACTATGTAATGTACCACGAGATGCTGCATAAAAAACATAAGTTTCACAGCAAAAATGGAAGAACAAGGCATCATACAACAGAGTTTAGGCAAAAAGAAAGGGAATTTGAAAACAGCAGAGAAATGGAAGAAAGGATTAAGAAATTAGTAAGGCCTAGCAGAAGGATTAGATTTAAGTGGTTTTAAGATTTTTAGTTTCAAGTTTCAAAACCTTTATATATAACTCATTTTTACAATTTATATAAGAGGGTGGTTTAATGAGTTCAAGGATTTTACCGTTAGCAGCAATGGAAAAAATACTTAAGCAGTGTGGAGCTGAAAGAGTATCAGACAAGGCAAAATCAGCCTTGAAGAACACTATTGAGGAACTTGCAGACCAAATAGCTGTGAAAGCCGTAAATCTTGCAAAGCACGCTGGCAGGGTAACTGTTAAAGCAAGTGATATAAAACTTGCAGCAAAAAGTTAATGTAAACATTTATAAATCTTAAACTTCTTTTATGTGTAATTGAGGCTTGGAGATTTTATGACGACAAAGATACAGAGCGTAGGAGAATTGCAAAAGGGCAGTTATATTGTTTTGGACGGCGCTGCATGCAGGGTTGTTGATATGCAGGTTTCAAGGCCTGGAAAGCATGGCCATGCAAAAGTACGCTTAACTGCTGTTGGCATTGTAGATGATAAAAAAAGGATTGCTGTGATGCCTGGCCACGATAATGTTGAAGTGCCTATTATTGAGAAAAAGTCAGCACAAGTATTGTCTATTCAAGATGACATGGTAAATGTAATGGACTCTGAGACGTACGAAACGTTTGACTTAAAGATTCCAGAAGAGCTTAAGGGGCAAGTTACTGAAGGTGTAAATGTTGTATATTGGGTAATATTGAATGATAAGGTAATGAAACAGATAAAATCTTAAAAGGTGTTTATTATGGTTAAATTTCCAGAAAGCGATGCAAGAAAATTTAGGAATGTATTTGTCTGTAAGAAATGCAGCACTAAAATCAAGGCTCCGAACCTAAAAATAATCCAGGGCAAAATTAAATGCAGGAAATGCCAAGGCAAAAGATTCAGAGCAGTTAGGAAAAAATGAGTTTTATCTTAGCTATGATTGAATATAAATCAGCTATACTATTCTACTCTTTGATTTTTTTGATTGTTTATCTTAACAGGAAAAAATTTGAGATTCATGGCAGATTTATATACCTCTACAAGACAAAAATTGGAATAAGGTTTATGGATTTGGTAGCCAAGAAAATACCCAGGTTAGTTAGGCTTACTGGGTATGCAGGTGTTGCAATTGGATTTATTGGGATGGTTGCGGTATTTATCCTGATTCTGCTTTTGGCATATAAACTGCTTTTGAATGCGCCAGGAGCAGGAGGAGCAAGCCCGGTTATTCCCGGTTTGCCTATTGCAGGAACCGGTATAGTATTTCCATTGATAACTGGCTGGATTGTTTTGGCCATAATAATTGTAGTCCATGAATTTTCTCATGGCATTGTGGCAAGAGTGTATAAAATTAGGGTTAAGAACTCCGGAATGGCATTTTTTGGGCCGTTGCTTGGAGCATTTGTCGAGCCTGATGAAAAAAAATTGTCAGAGGAAAGAGATATAGTCCAGCATTCTGTATTTGCAGCCGGCCCATTTGCAAATTTTCTGACAGTAGGGGTTGTTTTGCTGCTGATATTGACAATCTTTAATCCTGCTGCAAGTGCCTTGACTATTTCAACTGGAGTAATTGTTTATTCCCAGCCAGGGTTTCCTGCAGAAAAGGCAGGTATGGGAAATAATACCTTAATTACAGGCATAAATGGTGAGGATGTTTCTACAATAGATGATTTCCAGAGAATTATGAAAGACATAAAACCCAACACAACAGTAAATCTAAAGTCTAATGTTACAAAATATGCAATTACAGCCACAGAGAGCCCTGATGATAAGTCCCAGGGATATATTGGTGTGTGGATTATGGGCAATAATTTAAGGTTAAGAAATGATAATTCATTGAACCAGATTTTATTTAGTATTGTAAGCTGGTTTGGGCAGATGCTTGGCTGGCTTTCATTCCTTAGCCTGAATATAGGGATGATTAATCTGTTGCCGATATTCATTACTGATGGCGCGAGGATGCTGAAAGTTTTTTTTAACAGGATAATACATAATGAGAGTAGGAGCAAATCTTTATGGATTTTTGTCAACTGGGTGTCGGCATTTTCACTTTTGATTCTGGTTTTCCTGCCTTTCTTTAAGTGGATAGGCACAACTTTGACTAATTTATTGATATGATTATTGTTCTGTTAGAGGTTATACAATATAAATTTTTTAAAAATAAAAACATTTATAAAAAAATAATCCATGAAAAACAATATGGCAGATATATTGTTGAGTATTTTGGGTGGATTTGAAGAAATATTCTCAGCTCCGTTAAAAGACCTTTCTATCTTGTGGCTTTTGCTGCCTGTGATATTATTCTGGTTTATCCTTGAAATTTATTTTGGCAGATACAAGAAAGAAAGATTAGGGTGGAATACTGCCTTGGGCAATGGGTTAAATTTGTTTTGGGTTGTTATAATAAGCTTTAGGGCGTTGTTTGAAAAAGGCCTTGAATTATTCAGCATAGACAAGCTTATATTTGTAATTTTTATTTCTGTTTACTCTGCATTTATAATCTTTGTTTCGTTTACCCACAAACTAAAGGAAAGAATATTTTTCTTGTTTGCTTCGCCTACAATCGTTTATTACCTTTCTGGCATAGCTATACTGTGGATACATGGATTGATTACCATAAGCTTTTGGGTAATTATTGATTTGATTATCCTCTACATAATTATTTTGATTTTAGAGACTATTTTAAAGAAGATTATCCCTTCAAACAGGGTTGTAGAAGATACTGGAGTTGGTGTAGGATTAGACGCTGGAATGGGCGATATTGGAAAAGGTATAAGGAAAATTTAGAACTATTTCTTTTTCTCAAAATATTCTTTTGCTTTTTCATTTCCTGAAGGTTTTGCTGCTTCGCCTAAGCTGTAATAGATTTTTTCTGCTTCTCCACCCCAAGAGTAATCTCCTTTTTCTTTTTCTATTTTGCTTACTTTGAATTCGTTTAAGTCAACACCTTTTTTAAGATGGTAGTAAATGCTCCTCATTGTAACTTTTGGAAATATTACAATATAGGATTTGTAAATCTCATAGCCATAGCCTTGCTTCATAAAAAAAAGAATCTCAATTATATTCTGCCTTATCTCGGATTTTACAGGACGACCTTTTGCCATAATAGGTTTTAGATAACAAATAGTATTTATAGTTTTCTATATTGAAAATAAGTAAGATAAAAAAACAAATGATTTTTATACTAGTGATTATCTAACTTTTGCTATGTCAAGATTTAGGCAGGTGTTTTTGGCAATAGCAATTGCAATAGTTTTTGCGTTCTTTGTAGGTTTTGGAATAGCAGCTTTTTATGAAAGCCCAAAATATGAGGATTTTTGTGAAGATACATTTTATGAAAAACCTTATCCAAGGCCGATAATGGGTGATGCTGTAAACTGCACATATATTGAGCCTAGCGAAGAGCTAAAAACTGAGTGTAAAGATAAAGGAGATATAAGCGCAGAATATGATAAAAATGGATGTGTTGAAAGCTATTATTGTGAGACGTGCAATAAGGAATTTACGGATATAAATGAGGTTTATAACCGGAATGTTTTCATAATAGCAACAGTTGTTGGAATTATTGCGTTGGTTGCCGGCATTGTATTGAAAATAACCAGTATCAGCTCAGGACTGATGGGCGGTGGTATTTTACTGATAATTTATGGGATTATAAGATACTGGTCTGGCTTGCAAAATTACGGAAGATTTACAGTTATGGGGATTGCACTAGTGGTATTAATCTGGCTGGGTTATAAGAAATTAAGAGTTTAGAAAAATTATCTTCTCAACTTTTTCTCTTCCTTGGCTATTGTTATAGTTGTTTTTAGTACTGTATCAGGGTTTAGAGAAATTGAGTCAATTTTGCAGTCTACAAGGAATCTTGCAAAATCTGGCATGTCCGATGCTCCTTGACCGCAGATTCCTATCTTTCTCTTGTTTCTTTTTGCCTTGCGTATAACTTCATAAATCAATCTTTTGACAGCAGGATTTCTTTCATCATAAAGCCTGCTTACTAATTCTGAATCACGGTCTAGGCCTAAAGTTAATTGTGTCAAGTCATTGCTGCCTATGCTGAAGCCGTCAAATATCTTTGCAAAATCGTCAGCTAAGATAACATTAGATGGAATTTCACACATTACATATATTTCCAGGCCATTCTTGCCTTGTATAAGCCCATGTTTTTTCATTTCATTGATTACAAGCTTGCCTTCTTCAACAGTTCTGCAGAACGGAATCATAAGCTTAATGTTGGTTAGGCCCATTTCTTCTCTTGCTTTTTTCATGGCTTTGCATTCCAAGCCAAAAGCTTCTTTGTAACTTCCAGCATAATATCTTGAAGCCCCTCTCCAGCCAAGCATAGGGTTATCTTCTTCTGGCTCAAATTCTTTACCTCCAATCAAATTTGCATATTCATTCGTCTTAAAATCCGACATGCGCACAATAACATCATTTGGGTAGAAAGCTGATGCAATCATTGCAACTCCCTGTGCAAGCTTTTCAATAAAAAAGTCAATTTTGCTTGTGTAAGCATAGGTAATCGTGTTGATAATTTTCTTTACATTTTTGTCTTTGAGCTTATTATAATGCAATAATGCCAAGGGATGTATTTTAATGTATGAGCTTATGATGAATTCCTCTCTTGCCAGTCCAACACCATCATTTGGTATAAATGAGAACTCAAAGGCCTGGTCAGGATTGCCTAAGTTCATCATTATTTTTGTTTTTGGCCGTTTTATTTTTTTTAAGTTGATTGTTTGTATACTGAATTTTAGCTTTCCTTTGTAAATGTTTCCTACTTCACCTTCTGCGCAGCTTATTGTGATATCTGTTCCAGTCTTTATTATTTCTGTTCCATTTTCAGTTCCTACGATTGCTGGAATGCCTAACTCACGGGCAACTATGGCTGCATGTGCAGTTCTTCCACCTTTATTTGTAACAATTGCAGAAGCAATCTTCATTATTGGCTCCCAGTCAGGATCTGTTTTTTCTGTTATCAGAACTTCTCCTGGCTTAAAGCTGCGTATGTCTTTTGTGTTTATTATTACATGCGCTCTTCCAGATGCTATTTTTCTTCCGACGCTTAATCCTGTTGCAATTACATGGCTTCTTTCCTTTAATACATATTCTTCAAGGATGTTGACATCTTTCTGGCTCTGCACTGTTTCTGGCCTTGCTTGCACTATGAACAGCTGTTTTGTTTTGCCGTCTTTTGCCCATTCAATATCCATTGGCTTGAATTTTTTAGCTTTTTTTGAATAATGATCTTCAATTATTACCGTCCATTCTGCTAATTTTAAAATTTCATTGTCGCTTATGCAGAATTTATTTTTTTCAGAGTAGGGAACTTTAATGTTCTTTGTTCCTGGTTTAGAATAAATCATCTTTATTTGCTTTAAGCCTAATTTTTTGCTTATTATTGGCCTAAAACCTTGTTTTAAAGTCGGCTTAAAGACATAGAACTGGTCAGGGTTTACATTTCCCTGCACGACATTTTCACCTAAGCCATAAGCTCCCGTTATTAGAACTGCGTTTTTGAAACCAGTTTCAGTGTCAATGGAAAATATTACCCCACTGGAAGCCAAATCGCTTCTTACCATTTTTTGAACTCCAATGCTTAGGGCAACCTTAAAGTGGCTGAATTTTTTGTCAACCCTATATGAGATTGCACGATTTGTGAATAAAGAAGCAAAACATTTTTTGCATGATTCCAGCAAAGCAGTTTCCCCCTTTATGTTAAGGTAAGTTTCCTGCTGTCCTGCAAAGCTTGCATCCGGCAAATCTTCAGCAGTAGCAGAACTTCTTACAGCAACATCAGTGTTTTTTCCATATTCTTTGCATAATCTTTTGTATGCATCTGTTATTGCTTGTTTTAAGTCTTCAGGAAATTCCGCGTTTAGAATTATTTCTCTTACTTTTTTACCTCTTTCAGCAAGGTTACGCATATTATGCGTGTTAAGATCAGAGAGAATTTGCTTTATTTGTTTTTCAATTTTATCTTTTTTTAATAAATACCTGTAAGCATCAGCAGTCACTGCAAAACCATCTGGAATGTTAACTCCTTTTTTTGTTAAGTTTCTATACATCTCCCCTAAAGAAGCATTTTTTCCACCAACAGATGGAATATCATCTATTGTCAAATCCTTAAACCATAGAATAAATCCCCCTTTTTTCTTCATCAGGCTATTGACTAAGGCAGTGGTTATTTAAATGTTTTTGTGTTTGTTTTAAGTTTTATTACCCTTAGGATAACTTCCAAGGATTTTAACGAACAAAGATATAGCTTCCATTTCACTTAAAGCCAACTTTACATTTTCATCTTCTAAGCCACCTTCAAAATCAGCGTAAAAAACATATTCCCAGGGGTTTTCTGGGATTGGCCTCGATTCAAGCTTTGTTAAATTAATACCATTTTTTGATAATCTCTGCAAACAATTTATTAAAGCTCCAGGGTAGTGTTTTGTCTTAAATACAATACTTGTTTTTTCTTTTTTAAGATCTTTTGGAACTTTGTCTTTTTTTACAAAGACAAAAAACTTAGTCATATTATTCTTATTTGTTTCAATATCTTTTTCTAAAACCTCCAAACCATATATTTCAGCGCACAGTTCAGAAGCAATCGCAGCCTCTTCTGTTTTGTTTCTTTCCTTAACAATTCTTGCAGCTCCGGCTGTGTCGTATTCCGGGATAAGCTTTATTTTATGGTTCTTTAAGAACTCGTGGCACTGGTTGAGGGCATGTGGGTGGGAGTATGCTTTTTTTATGTTCTCGAGCTTATTTCCCTTGTGAGACAAAAGATTGTGGCTTATTTTAAAAAAAACCTCTGCTATTACTAATACATTTTCCTTTAATAAGAGGTCATAATTCTCAGCAACACTTCCTGCTATGGTATTCTCGAAAGGAAGAAATCCAAAATCAACTTTATTATTTTTTACAGCATCAAAAACATCCTCAAATGTTTCACAGCTAATTGCTTTAACATCTTTCCCATAATGCTTGTATATGGCAGCTTCACTGTAAGCTCCTTTTTCTCCCTGATAGCCAATCTTCATTTCTCCAACCTCATGTTAATTTTGTTTAAAGATTCCATGAAATCCGCTCTTATTTTTTTAGAATACTTGTTATACTTATTTATGTCTTCAAAAAGCTGGTTAGTGTCGTTTTTGACAGTACCTAGGACGTATAGCAGCCTTTTATACCCTTCTGTGTCAATGTTAAGATCAGCTGCTCCAAAATCAATTAAAGCCCTTCCAATAAAATGAGTCAAAAGCAGGGATTTTGCAATTTCCTTGTCATGCTCCTCTGGGGTTGTTTCTATGACAATCACACCTTCTTCCTTAAGAATAGATTTTATATTTTCATATAAATCGTCAGAAATTCTTACTTTACACAAAACAATCTTTCTGCCTTTTAATGATTCAGCAGCGCTGTCTGGACCGAATATTGGATGTGTTGCAAGAATTTGTATTTTTTTTGGAAGTATTTCCTGCATTAACCGGATAGGATATTCTTTTACAGAACATACATCAACAACTAAGGAATTATCAGCCAGTAAATTTTTTATTTTATTTAGGGTACCCTCAAATTGGGATATTGGAACGCAAGGTATTATAATATCTTTTTTGCAAACTTCTTCAAGAGAGCTTGGGATTCCATTGATTTTCTTGATTTCCCGGGTTTTATCACTTTTGTTAAACACATAAACCTTTAAATCTTCAGCTAAATATTTTGTCAGTAATTTTCCGAATCTTCCAAAACCAATTATTCCGATTTTCATAATAATTTGGATATTTTTTCAAAACCTTTTTTTATTTCCTCTTCAGGCAAAGCGTAGGATATCCTGATATGGTTCTTAACCCCAAAAACCTCTCCGGGAACAACAGCAACGCCAGCCTTTTCAATAAAATAGGAAGCAAGCTCCTCTGAACTTTTTATACTGCCTAAAGCACTTTCTACATTAGGGAATAAGTAAAATGCTCCCTCAGGTTTTATGCAATCAAACAATTTCTTTGTTAGTTTATATGCCATATCCCTTCTTTTTTCAAGTATAGAAACTCTTTTTTTGATTATGCTTTTATCTATGCTGAGTGCAGCAAGTGCACCATACTGGGAGAAAGTGCATACATTTCCAGTTACATGACCCTGCAAATTATTCATTGTATCAATAATATTTTTTTCAGCGGCAACGTAACCTACCCTAAACCCAGTCATAGAAAATTCCTTTGAGAAGCTTTTAATAGTAAGTGTTATATCTTTAACTTCTTCGCTTAATGATCCAGCGCTAAAATGTTTTATTCCATCATAAATCATGGATTCATATGTCTCATCAGACACTATGTAAAAATTATTATCTAAAGCAAGATCTGTAATGGCCTTTAAGTCATCTTTTTTATATACTGCTCCAGTAGGATTATTCGGGCTGTTTATTATAATCGCTTTTGTTTTATTGCTTATTGATTTTTTTATTTTCTCTATATCAAGCTGATGCCCTATAGTATCTGTAAATATGGGCTTGGCATCCACTAACTTCACCTGCTCTGCAAAACTGACCCAGTAGGGCCTGGGAATAATAACCTCGTCATGCGGGTTGCATATTGCATGGAAAGCATTGTATAATGCATGTTTTGAGCCATTTGATATCATCACATTTTCTTCATTATACATAAGATTATGCTCCCGGCTTAATCTCTCGGAAACAGCTTTCCTTAATTCAATAATACCACTCACATCTGAGTACCTTGTCTTATTTTCGTCAAGCGCTTTTTTTGTAGCTTCTATGATATTGTCTGGAGTCTCAAAATCAGGCTCTCCAACAGCAAAATTAATAATATCTTTTCCTTGTATCTCAAGTTTTTCTATTAGTGGCACAAATTCTATAGTGCCTGATTTCTCTATTGAACCTATTTTTTCAGATAATTTCATTTTCCTGATGCTTTTTTGAGTTTTCCAAAATAATCTCGTATAGTGCAACAACAAAATCTTTATCCAACCCATATATTTTCGCTTTTTCCTTTAGCCTTTTAGTAAGTTCAATTTCCCTTTTTTCATCAAGTATAGGTAAATTTTTTTCTTTCTTTGTAGCAGCTACTTTTTTCACAATATTCTTTCGTTTTACAAGTAATTCAATGATTTTACTGTCAATATTGTCAATATCGTTCCTTAAATCCTCAATATTCATTTTTAATCACTTCTGGCGCCACGGATTGCTTATCCTGCATACATTATCATAGCCGCGATACATGAATAATGCATCTAATATTGCGCATGCTGCCATGGCTTCTGCCACTGCATAAATTCTGCCAAGCAAGGTTGGATCTCTTCTGGTTATAGGGCTTAAAGTTTCTTCTTTCATCTCTTTCATATTTATGCTCGGCTGCGGAACACTGACTGTCGGTGTAGGTTTTACTGCCAGTTTTATTATAATCTCTTCACCATTGCTAATTCCGCCTAAGACACCTCCTGCATTGTTTGTCTTAAACCTTATTTTCTTGCCATCCAGGTAAGGGTGGTCATTATTTTCACTGCCTTTCATACTGGCTACATTAAATCCTGCACCAAACTCGATTCCTTTAATCGCGCCTATTGACATTAAGGCATGAGATAATATTGCTGGTAGTTTGTCAAATACTGGTTCGCCTAAACCAGGGGGAACACCTTTGACCCTTAACTCAATTATTCCTCCAGCAGTATCACCTTCATTTTTTATTTCTGTCACTTTTTTAATCATCTTCTCAGCTGCTTCAAGGTCCGGACAATTTATCTCATTTGCCCTGTAATTTTTCCTGGCTTCATCAAAACTCATTTCTTTGGCTTTTATGCCCATACATTCTTTAGTATAAGCCATTAATTCTATCCCTTCTTTGGCTAATATGAATTTAGCTACTGCGCCTCCTGCGACGCGGCCAACAGTTTCTCTTCCTGAGGCGCGGCCAGCACCACACCAGTCAGCATTCTCACCATACTTGACAAAATAAGTATATTCTGCATGGCCTGGTCTAATGAGGTCTTTATAATCATGGTATTGATTTATGTGAACTTGCTGGGTATCAATATTATACACAATTATTCCTATTGGAGCTCCAGTAGTTACACTGTCCTGACCAATGCCTGCGAATATGTGGCATTGATCTGTTTCTTTTCGTGGGGAGTCAAGCTTTCCCTGGCCTGGTCTTCTTTTGTCCATCTCTTTTTGTATATCTGCATCTGTCATCTTTAGTCCAGGTGGGATTCCATCCACAATTACTGATAATCCAGAGCCTTTGCCTATGCCATAGCTTTCTCCGCAGGTTGTTATACGAAAAAATCTACCGAATGTATTTCCTATCATTTAATCTCACCTCAAAAACGTGTTTTTGAGATCAGGAGAAACTTGTTTCTCCGTTGCCTCAAAATCTGCTCCAAGAGCTTTCATTGATTCAAAATAATTAGGGTAAGTTACAGATACTGATTCTGCTGTATCTATTACAGTTTTGCCTTCTGCAATTAAGCCAGCCAAAGACAATGCCATTACCACCCTATGATCTGAATGACTGTTAACTAAACATCCTTTTAAAGGTTTATGCCTTACCACTAGACCATCTTCTAATTCTGAAATGTCGGCATCCATCTTTTTAAGTTCGTTATGCATAACTTTTATCCTATCAGTTTCTTTTATCCTTGCATGAGCCACATTGATTAATTTTGTTGTACCTTTTGCAAAACATGCAACAACTGCCATTACAGGCAACAAATCAGGTGTTTCATTAAGATTAATTTCACATCCATTAAGCTCTTTTCCAATAATTTTTATTCCATCTTTATTAATTTCAATATTTGCCCCCATTTTTTTTAAATAATCAATTATTTTTTTGTCTCCCTGAGTATCATTTAGGTCTAATCCTTTTATTATTACATCTGAGTTTGTAATTGCAGCTGCGCATATTGGAAATGCAGCTGATGACCAGTCTGCAGATATTGATTTTTCAAATGGCTTATACTTTTGTTTGCCATAAATCCTGAAATATTCCAGGTTTTTATTTTCATATTTAATATTAGATTCATCAAGCCATTTTAATGTCATTTTTATATAAGGGATTTCGCATATATTTTTTGCATGAATTACTGTATCATTATCTATTAAAGGGCAGGTAATAAGCAGGCTTGAGAGATATTGCGAGCTTTTACAATCAACATCTGTTTCACCACCTTTTATTGGGCCTTGTATTTCTATGGGAGGACAGCCATTATTATTTATTGAGTTTGCACTGACGCCAAGATTTTCTAATGCATGAAGCAAAGGCTGTGATGGCCTTTTTCTTAATGAAGCATCTCCATCCAGGATTACTTTAAAGCTGCCTAATGCTGCTACAGAAGTAAGCATGTTAATTGAGGTTCCTGAATTAAGCATATTAAGTTTTTCTTTTGGCTCTTTTGGCTTTCCATTAAACCCTTCAACAACAATAAGGTTTTTTTCTTGTTTTATTTCTGCTCCTAATGCCTTGCAGCCGTTTATTGCGGCTTTTGTGTCATCTGAAAATAATGGGTTAATTATTTTTGAGGTGCCATTGGCTAATGAGGCTATAACTACTGCGCGGATTGTATGTGATTTTGATGCAGGCATTTTTATTTCTCCGCGTAATTTTTCTGTTTTATTGACTATTAAGTTCATTTTATTAAATTCCTCATAAAATCTGTATCTGGTTCTTTTCCAGTCCAGAGCTTGAATTGCTCTGCTGCCTGGTTGATGAACATTTCAATTCCGCTTATTATTACACAGTTATTTCTTTCTGCTTCCTGCAATAATTTTGTTTTTTCTGGATTGTAAATTGCATCAAAAACTACAATATTTTTTACATTTTTTGTGTTAACTGGAGTTTCATTTATGTTTGGATGCATTCCAACAGAAGTTGTATTGATTAGTATATCTGTTTTAATCTTTTCAAAATCTTGCAGTGAACCAAAATTGCAATTAAATTCTTTAGATAACTTTTCTGCTTTTTCTACGGTTCTGTTTAGTACAGTTAGTTTGCCTCCTTTTTCTATTATTCCAACAGCTATGGCTCTTGCAGCACCGCCTGCGCCAAGAATTGTAACATTTTTGTTTTTAATTTTTGTTTTCACTTCAATGGCTTTTATCGCTCCGGTTATGTCTGTATTATAGCCAGTTAATTTTCCATTATTGTTTACTGCAGTGTTTACTGCACCAATTTTTTCTGCAATAGGATCTATTTTGTCCAGGTACTCGATTATTTTTTGTTTGTGAGGCATTGTTACACTAAAGCCTGACAATGAACTAGAAAAATTTTTTATGAATTCTTCTAAATCATCAACTTGGAAATTGAGGTAAATGCTGTTTAATTTATTTTTCTTGAACATGGAGTTATGGATAATATGACCCTTACTCTCATTTATTGGATTGCCAATACCACCATAAACCTTGAATCCGGGTTTTATGTCATTAATCCTGTAAATCGTCTTTAACGTTTCTGCGGGAATCTGGCCTGGAGCTGATTCTTTATCTTTTTCAAGGCTTGCAAAAGCCAAAAAAGAGCCGTAAAGCGGAGCAAGTATTCTGCTTATTTCTCCTAATGGACCCATGCACAATCCAATAATTGGTTTTTCACTATTTTTTATTAATTCGATAATTTTTAGATTATCGCTTAGCTTATTTGCAGTTGCAGCTATTTTAATAATATCTGCATTGGCAGATTTTAATTTGTTATATACATCATTGATATTATTTGGAGTTTCATTAAAATTATGATAAGAAACAATGATCTTTGAATTTTTTTTATTCCTAATAACTTTATTATAGTCTGAATCAATCTCTATATCAATGTAATCTGCTCCTAAGTCAATTGCCTGCTTTAATGCTGCAAGCCTTTCTTCTTCACTGCCCTCAAATTTTCCACCATCAATTTTTCTCCTATTTGTTATAATTACAGGCTTTTTTGAAGCTTCAATCAGCTTTTTTAAGTCAAAATTAGAAATATAATCAATTCTTAACTCAACTATGTCTGCAATATTATTTGCTTTTTTTATATCGGCTAATGCAGAATCCATATTTTTTGCTATAATAGGTATGCAAATCATTTTGATATTTCAATTGCTTTTTTAATTATATCTTCATCTATCTCAAAAGAAAAATCGGCATTGTCAGTTTTTATTTTTCCTATTCCATCTAAAATTATAAATCTCGGCTTTTGGTTTCTTGTTTTTTTATCTGCTTCCATGAATCTGTATATCTTATCTAATTCAATGTCTTTTTTTATTTTGGTTGGAAGACTGAAAGCATCTAATAAAGAAGTAATTCTCTTTTCTTCCTCATTTTTTAAGCTGCCGGACAGTACAGCTATTTTGCTCTCAATAGCAATCCCCTGACTTATGAAATACCCATGCTTGCCCTCATAACCAGAATCTGCTTCTAATGCATGCCCGATTGTATGGCCAAAATTGAGAATCTGCCGTAATCCGGATTCTTCTGTGTCCTTTTCCACAACATTTTTTTTCAACTCTATGCTTCTCTTTATTATGTGCAGCAAAACTTCTTTTTCTTTTTCCAGGATATTTTTTGTATTTTTTTCTATGAATGTGAATAGCTCTTTATCCGATATTGCCGCAATCTTTATTATTTCTGCTAAACCATTGAGGAATTCTTCTTCAGGAAGCGTTTTCAGGAATTCCATGTCAGCAAAAACAGCATCAGGCTGGTAAATGGTTCCTATGAGGTTTTTCCCGTACTTGGTGTCTATGCCTGTTTTTCCTCCTATGGATGAGTCAACCATTGCAAGCAGTGTTGTGGGAATCTGAATTATTGGAATGCCCCTGTTGTATGTTGAAGCTATGAATCCTGATAAATCACCTATTACTCCTCCGCCCAATGCAATTATTATGGTATCGCGGCCATACTTTTTTTCCAGCAGCATGCCTTCAATTTCTTCCTTTGTTTTCATTGATTTGCTGGTTTCACCTGGCGGGATTGAGATCAAATAAGCTGATTTTATTATTTCCAGAATTTTATCTCCATAGAGTTTTTTGACATTATCATCTGTTATGATCACTACGCGCTTATTTTTTGTGCAGCCTTCTATCTTAGATAATATGGAGTTACCTATAAAAATGGAATAGTCTTTATTTCTTGTGTTGATTTTTAATTCTTCCATCTTATAATTTTCTGCCTACAGCAGCACAGACTGGTTTTAGCTCTTTTAATAGCTGTGTTAATTGTTCTGGATACAATGACTGTTCACCATCACTTAATGCTTCTTCTGGATTTGGATGCACTTCTATAAGCAGCCCATCTGCACCTACAGCAACAGATGCCTTGCATAATGGGGCTATTAAATCCCTTCTGCCTGCAGCATGGCTTGGGTCGACAATTACAGGTAAATGAGTTTCTTTCTGAAGTACAGCTACAGCAGCCAGATCCAGTGTATTTCTATATGCTGTTTCAAAAGTTCTTATGCCTCTTTCGCATAAAATAACATTTTTGTTTCCATTCATAAGAATGTATTCAGCAGCCATGAGAAACTCGTTAATTGTTGCTGCTATGCCTCGTTTTAAAATAACAGGCTTGTTGATTTTTCCTACTTCTTTCAGCAAATCAAAATTCTGCATATTTCTTGCTCCTATCCTTAATACATCAACGTGTTGAGCAGCAATAGCAACATCCCTTACATCCATTACTTCTGTTTCTACTAAAATTCCTGTTTTTTCCCTTACTTTCTTTAGGAGTTTAAGGCCTTCAATGCCCATGCCTTGGAAAGCGTATGGAGAGGTTCTTGGCTTGAATGCAGAAGCCCTCATTATTTTTATTCCATTAGCTTTCATTAATTGAGCAGATTCCATTATTTGTTTTTCACTTTCAACAGAACAAGGCCCCGCAATAACTACAAAATCCTTGCTTCCTATAGTTACATCTCCTATCTTAACTATAGTTTTTTGAGAGTAGTGTTCCTTGCTTGCAAGCTTGAACGGCTTTAATATCCTAACTACCTTTTCCACGCATTGTATTGAACTCCAGCCATTGCCTATTTCTTTTTTTGTATCGCCTAACACATGTATTACTGTTCTTTCTTCACCTTCAAATGCAACAGGCTTTAGCCCCTTGCCTTTTATTTTTTCAATCAAGCTTTCAATTTCCCCTTTTTTTGTTCCTAGTTTCAGCACGATTATCATTTTTTCCTCCAGTTTGTTTTTTTAACTAAACCTTTCAAACATTCGCCTGGGATTTAGGGGACAAAACATATGAGTTTTGAGCCCTTGGGTTTAGTTATCTCCCAGGACTTATCCAAAGTAATAAAAGAAGTATGCAAATGAATCTAACTTGAAGCTCCAGAACTTGTTTGTCTTAGCTAGACTTGTCATAATGGGGGATAATCATATCTGGTATTTAAATATTTCTGAAAAAAATATACAAAAATTCAAACAAAATTCTGCAAAGTATTCACAACATTTAAAGTTTTTAATAATTCTTCTTTTTTGATAATAATAAGCAATTCTGGAGCGCTGCTCATAATCTCAACAATATTTACCCCTTCTGCATTTAAGGATGATGTTACTAAAGACACTATACCTTTAATGTCTTGAGCTTCTTCAGTAAATTGCAAGTTTATCTCAATCAATTTTTTGTCTATTGAAATACAATCTGTTTTGCTGAAAATGCTGTAAAATTTATCCAAATTTTTTTCATCGATAATTATTGTTATGCTCTGTTCTGCCTGAATAAACCTTATAATTTCACCTTTTTCAATATCGACAATAGAGTTAATCTTGCTTATGTTTTCAGCACTTCTTTTATTTTTTTGAACCCTGATGTCAACAATATTGCTTCGCGTAATTACCTTAATCTCTGAAAAAATCCTTCTTAACTTATCGTTGCTTTCTTCTTTATCAATTCTTTTGTATCTTCTAATTGCGCTGATTACAGCATCTAGATTTTTTTCTTTTAAACCCAGCCGTTTAACAATATGCCTAGAAAGTGCCCTTAGGCTTATAATGTTCTTAAACAGGCATTTACGAATTATGAAATCATTGTCTAAAAAGGTTTTTATTTGATTGCTTATATTTTGTGTCATAAAAGACGTAAATGAGTCTTTATTTATAAATTTGATGGTTTTGTGCCACAATGTTTATAATGTTTTGTCCAGGCTAAAATAGAATGGAAGATACACTTAATTTGATTAAAAATGCAAAAATAGGAAGTATAGTGCCTGTTGTAGAGACATTGCCATATGCATTAGAGCCAGTTGAATATTTTGCAAAGTTGTCAGATTATGGAAATAAAAAAAATTCTATCTTGCTGGAATCTGCGGATATTGTTCCAAAATATGGAGAAAAAAGTTTAGGCTCTTCTGAACCATGCTTGAAAGTAACTGGAAAAAACGAGGACTTTGAGATAACAGCGTTAAATGAATTGGGGATCAGATTTATTGAATTTATTAAAGACGATTTTGATTTTTGTGACAGTGTAGGATACAGAAAAGACAAAATTATTGGGAAATTAAAGCCAAAGAGAAAAATTGTAAGCGAAGAAGAAAGGCTGAAATTAACAAACCATATGGACATAATAAGAAAAATAGCTTTTAAATTCAAGCCAACACTAAAGCCTTTTATACCTTATGCGGGGCTTTTTGGCTGCATATCATATGATTTTATTGATCAATTTGAAGACCTGCCAAAAAATAAAGAGGATATAACAAAAGACCCGGATTATTTGCTTTACTTCCTTGACAACTTATTCTTGATAGACCACAAGGAAAAGAAGACATTTTTTGTTGCAAATGCCTTGATAACAGATAATGATTATGATAAAATATACAATGAATGCCTGTCAAAAATACAATATTACAAAGATGCAATAACTAAAAATAATATCAAAAAAATAAATAATAATAGTAATAATAAGAAATCAAAGAAAAATATTGAAAGCGATACAAGCAAGGAAGAGTATATAGAAATTGTTGAGAAAATAAAAGAGCATATTAAATCGGGCGATGTTTATCAGGCAGTTATTTCACG
>JAZDMC010000050.1:0-17671 GCA_043801325.1 Candidatus Woesearchaeota archaeon
CATAGTAAGGTGCCATCTGTATCAAAAAGCTTCAAAACACTTCTAAAACATTTAAACTCATCATAAATCATGCCGGCAATTTTTTCATTGTCATAAGCTACTAAAACCTCATAACCACCCTCATTATCCTGTTGGTATAAGGTGGGGTTACCTTTTAAATTCTCAAAACCTGCCCTATAATTATAACCAGAACCCTGTGTTATATCATCTAAAAAGCCATTATTATTAAACCCTGTATCAAAAGTCATACTTTCTAGTTCAATAACAGCTATCCCTGTAAACTGGTCACTATCATTATTAAACCACCAAACACCTTCTAACTTACCATCTTTATCATAATCAAGGATAGAGGGGATAGTAGGGGTTGTATCAATCTGGTTGTTGGTTGTTAGGTTAGCACTTTGAGTACAATTATCTATATTGATGTTATAAAAAACATTTTTTTGGTCTTTAAAAAAGCAGGATTTTGTATCACCAATATCAATGCACCTGATTCCTGAACCAGAAGCTCCATTACTTACAGTCAAATTACATTGTTGTGTAAATTCGCTGTTGTATTCATAAGCCATCAAATAATTTGTTGAACTTATATTAGCTATGAATATTATTTCTAAACTAGTATCAGAATCGATATTGTGAATTGTGGGTTGCGCAACTAGGTTGCCGACATTTGTTTCATCAATTAAGCCTAAACTATGGTTAAATATTTTTAATTTTGAGTCTGAGAATATTATAATTTCATTTTTCCCGTTATTATTTATGTCTGCAGAAATTGGCTCAAAATTCATCCCGTAACTTGTACTTTTATTTTCAATAATTGAACTTTCGAAGTATCCTACTCCACTCTGTTTGCAAAGATTGCTTGGTGAATTGCAACTTTCAAGCCACTCGGATGTTTTTCCTGAAATTTTTACTTCATCACCCTGAAACTGCTCCCAGGCAGCACTGACACTAGGAATTAATAAAAGGAATATAAATACCACCCCAAATTTCATTTTTAAAAAAAACAATAAGAAATTCTATAAAAACATTGCTAAAAACAAAAAGCTATTTCTCCCTTATTCCTACCCCACTAATTCTGTAAGTAAGGATAGGTAAGAAAGCAATATCTACAAGTCCTTCATCTAATTCTACAACAACGTCATATTTTTCTGCAAGCTTATCAAATTTTTTAACTGCATCATCATATGGATTGCTAAAAAAAGATTGATGTACAACTCTTATTGGTTCAATTTCTAATATTTTCTCTAACTCTGTTCTTGAAATTCCTTTATCTGATGCTCTTGAATTTAGATAAGCTCCTAATTTAGTGCTTGATGCAGTTTCGTAATCGGCCATATTTAACCCCATTAAAAGTAGTTGAGAACTCTATAAAAACCTTATCTTATTCTTTTACAATCTTTGCAACGCTTACAAGCTTGTCATCTGCTTCTAATCTAATTAATCTTACGCCTTGAGTGGTCCTTCCTATGACAGATATTTGGGAAACTGGCATTCTTATTGTGATGCCTTTTTTTGTTATGAGCATTATTTGGTTATCCTCGCTTACAGAGTTTATTGAAACAACTTTTCCATTTCTTTCAGAGCAAATGATGTTTTTTACTCCTGAACCACCACGGCTTATTAACCTATATTCTGGAATATTTGTTCTTTTTCCATAGCCGTTTTCAGTTACAGTCAATAAAGTCTTGTCATTCGTTGCAACAACCATACCTATAACATAGTCATTTTCTGATAATCTAATACCTCTTACGCCTTGAGCTGAACGACCTGTTGCCCTAACATTATTCTCATTAAACCTTACTGCAATGCCGTTTCTTGTGGCTAAAATTACTTCTTTGTTGCCATCTGTAAGCTTTACATTAATCAGACTGTCATTTTGATCTAAAGTGAGAGCTATTATTCCTCCATGCCTTGGATTAGAGTAAGCTGCTAAGTTTATCTTTTTTATTGTTCCATTTTTTGTGGCCATAATCAGGAAATGATTGCTATCAAATTCCTTAACAGGAACATATGCTGTTACTTTCTCATCAGTTCCTAATCTTAATAAATTGATTATTGCTTTTCCTTTTGCCTGTCTTGATGCTTCCGGGATATCATAGACCTTTAGCCAATGTACGCGCCCTTTGTCTGTAAATAGGAGTATATATGAGTGAGTAGATGCAATGAAAATATCCCTTACAAAATCTTCTTCTCTTGTTGTTGTTGCTATAAGACCTTTTCCACCGCGTTTTTGCTGCTTGTAAGTCTGTAAAAGCTGCCTTTTTATGTAACCTGAATGGGTAATTGTTATGACACATTCGCTTTCTTCTATAATGTCCTCCATTTCAAAACTTGCTGCTTCTGTATCTATGATTTCTGTTTTTCTTTTATCTCCATAAGTTTCTTTAAGTTCTAAAAGCTCTTTTTTTATTATGTCAAGGATTTTTTGCGGAGAATCTAAAATAGATTTTAATTCTGCTATTAACTTCAATAAGTCTTTTAGCTCGCTTCTTACTTTTTCCTGCTCCATTGATGTCAATCTTTGCAAGCGCATCTCTAAGATTGCAGTGCTTTGATTCTGAGAAAGGCTAAAGGCTTCTATTAAGCTGTTTTTAGCTTCTTCTATTGAACGAGATTCCTTAACTAGCTTTATTGTCTTGTCCAGGTTGTTTAATGCTATGATTAATCCTTCAATAATATGCGCTCTTTTCTGGGCTTTGTGCAAATCAAATAGTGTCCTTTTCTTTACAATTTCTTTACGATGTTCTATGTAATAATTTATTAACTGGCTTAAGTTTAATATCTTAGGGACATTGTTTACCAAAGCAACTATTATAATTCCGAATGTTACCTGTAAGCGGGTATGCATGTAAAGCTGGTTTAATATAACATCAACATTAGCATCTTTTTTTAGTTCGATAACTATCCTTATTCCCTCCCTATTAGATTCGTCTCTTATATCACTTATGCCTATTATTTTTTTGTCTGTTACCAGATCTGCCATATTGGTTATCATCTCTGCTTTATTTACCATATAAGGTATTTCTGTAACTATGAGTTTTTTTTTGTCTTTTACTTCCTCTATCCGGGTTTTTGCCCTTAGTATGACCTTTCCTTTTCCAGTTTTGTATGCGCTAATTATGCCATTTTTGCCGCAAATAGTTGCTCCAGTAGGAAAATCAGGGCCTTTAATATGCTGCATGAGTTCATCTATGCTAATGCCTGGATTATCAATCTGATTTATTATTCCATCAACAATCTCTGACATGTTATGAGGAGGTATGTTTGTTGCCATTCCTACTGCTATGCCTGATGAACCATTAACAAGGAGATTCGGAACTTTTGATGGCAAAACTGTTGGTTCTTCAGCAGTGCTATCAAAGTTAGGAATAAATTTTACTGTTCTTTTTTCTATGTCCTGCAGCATCTCTTCTGCTAGTTTTGTTAAGCGAGCTTCTGTGTAACGCATAGCAGCAGCATTATCTCCATCTATAGAGCCAAAATTACCTTGTCCATTGACTAAAAGGTACCTCATAGAGAAATCCTGGGCTAATCTAACTAAAGTATCATAAATAGAGGCATCGCCATGAGGATGGAACTTAGCCATACAGTTTCCAACTACATTTGCTGATTTTCTGAATGGCTTGTTATGCAATAAACCAGACTCCCACATAGTGTATAAAACTCTTCTATGCACTGGTTTTAAGCCGTCTCTTACATCAGGTAACGCGCGGCCTACAATAACGGACATAGAATAATCTAGGTAAGACTGCTTCATTTCGTCTTCTATGACACGCTGGATTATCTTGGTTCCAGAGCTAGTTTCTTGTTTCTTATTTTCTTCTGTTTTTTCATCCATTTTTCTGCTAGAAAAAAGGTATCTTTACCGACGATAAATTAGTATGTTTATGGCTTTATAAGGGTTATGTTTTTTAGGGGTTATTTTCAATATGGAAAATAAACTATAAAAGCGACGCTAAATTTTACTACCTAAAAGTTTATAAAATACTATTATTTACCTTCATAAAATGAATTATGAAGATAAGATAGCGAGACTTCCAAAGGGAGAAAGAGAATTTATTGAGAAAAGGTCATCTGAGTTAAAAAATTATCTTAAACCTGCTTTATATGAAGATAGAATTGATTTTATTCAAAATGTAGGTGGTCTTATTAGTGCAGGAATGGTAAATGATGGTACAATTAAAAATTTAGAAGAGAGAACTGAGTTGACAACTGAAGAAAAAGATTTACTAATTGAGGTTAAAGAATTAGCTGTACAAACTAAAGTTGAAGTCCTTGAAAGATTAAAACCTTGGATTAATAGGGACCAGGAGTATATTCCTACAAAGAAATTTAATCCTCGAATTTTGGCTAGATTTGCAAATGCAATTGAAAAATATTGGGATAGTGATTTTAGTAAGGTATTAAATATGCAAGACTCATTAGATCTGTATAAGTCAAGAAATCAAATAGCATAAACCAGCATTTTATTTCTATTATCACCCTCTACTGGAACTCTATAAACCAAATTCTCTTTTAATAGAAATTTAAGGTAACTGGCAACTTTGTGTTTGCTCCATCCAATTTTTTTTTTGATATCATATGCACTTAATCCTGGATTTTCTCTTAGATAACTATACAAAGCTTTTCTGTTATTCATATATCCCCTCTTTTTCCTTGCTATTTCTTCTGAAGAAGGTAGTTGATTTAATAAATCAGTAAGCCTATCTTGTTTTCTTTTAATAGAAAAACCAATTTTATCTCTAAAAAGTTCCAAAGCTTTTACCGAAGATATACTAAAAAGAAAGAATTTCTGATAGCCTTTTATATCTCTTTCTTTTAAATCTGGAATTTTAATATTTATTGACTTTAACAATTGTCTTACTAATATTATTACCTTTTTATTAACAACTCCTACAATAATACTTCTTCCTCTTTTGTCTTTTGTAACATGACCTTCACTATCGTAAAATCCTTTCAAAAACATAGCTTTTATTTTCTCATCAGATTTCAAAAGGATATTTAAATCAAAAGTAGAAAGAAATTCGTAAGCATCTTTTGATCTTAACCTTGATGTGTAGATATTCTTTGTTCCTTTTTTTGGCGGAGGGTATTTGTTTACATAAGGTTTGAAAGAAGACCATTTTTCTACTTGTTTAGAGAAATAATCAACAAAATCTCTGTCAGTAACTGTTAATACCAACATGTAATCAAAGCATTCCCCTCTTAATGCATGTCTTTTGCTTTTGCATAAACAGCCATCACCTTGAATAACACCTAAAATATAAGCTAATTCTGGGCTTAACTTTTTAGCTTCCTCCGGAAGAAGCTTTGTTTTTCTAAGACGTTTTGGTTTAACTCCCCTATATAGCCAATCATTTAGAGTATGTTTAGAAATTCCTGTTAGCCTTGATATCCTAATTATTCCGTGATTTTTTCTTTCTTTCCTTATTTTCATAACTAGATCATATTCTTCTAAAGTTCTTGTTTTGATTTTTTGATTATTTGTACTCATCTTAATTACCTCCAAATTTTTTATTTTCTATGAAACTTTGGAGCACAAGAAAAAGAGAACAATGAGCGAAACTGCGTAATTGCTTTTCTGCTAACAAGCGAAAAGCATAATTTGGCAGTTTTGTGTGTTCTCTTTTTCCAAATTTTAATAGAAGTAGTAGTTTATAAACCTCACGCGCAGATGTCCAGTGGTCAGTTAAATCACTTTTCTAAGCTCTTTATAATTGCTCTTCTAATTTTGTAGGAGTGACCGCAATAAACACATCTTTTCTTGTTTTTTTCAGAAATAGGCTTTAATGACTGGTATTTCATCTTGTTCTTGCAATTTGGACATTGTAATAGAAACATCATTTTTTGTCTTTGTTTTCTTCCATTTCTGCTTCTAAAAGATCCTTTGGTTCATCTTCTGGTTTATTTTCTTCTTTGTTTTCAAATTCTCTTGGCTCTTCGCTTTCTTGTTCTTCTTCTTTTGGATGTAATATTTTTTCTACTTTTTCATCAACTATTTTTTCCTCTTCTTTGGTTAATTTGATTCCTTCTCCTTTAAATTTTGGCTTTTCTTCTTTTGTTTCTTCTTGCTGCTTGCCCTCTTCTTTTATTTCTTGTATTCTTTCGCGTTCTTTTTTCTGCTCTTCTTCAGAAGGTTCATCAACAACCTCTAAATCTCCTAAATTCTCTTGTTCGTTTGGTTCCTCTGTTTTTTGCTTTTCTTCTTCTGCCGCTCTTTTCTGCTCATGCTTAATTGACTCTATTTCATGCTCTCTAGTTTCAATGGCTTTTGCTATACTTGCAAAGTCCTTGAACTGCTCTTTTAGTTTTTCCTCTGGCAGATTAAAATATTCAAAAAACTTCTGGGTTAATTTGATTAGTTTAGTACGGCCATGCTTAATTCTGCTTATATATCCCATTTCTTCTAATTCATTAAGGTGATCATAAGCCTTGTTTGTCCTTATTTTAATTAATTCTGACTGCTTAATTGGGTACTTAAAGGCTATAACTGCAAGAGTTTCCATTATTGTTTTACTTAATTCCGTCTCTGTGATGATTTTCTGCACAAGAGGCAGGTATTGTTCGCGTACACTAAGCTTCCATGAATCGCCTTCATCTACAAGCATTACACTTGAGCCCCTATCATTATATTCTAGTTTTAATTCTGCCAAAGCGCTTTTAAGTTCTTCTGGATTTGCATGGCATAACCTAGAAAGCTCTTCAATGGTCATCTTTCTTCCTGAAGAAAATAGTAAAGATTCAACTTTGTTCTTGATCATATTTGCCCTCTTTTTACTTTGTTAGGCTATACAATTCGTTTTCTTTGTATATTTTATTTTTTTTGACTAGACTGTCTAAAAATATTTCGAGCTCTTTGTCTTGTATTCCTGTGACTTTTGAAAGATTTTCCTTAGTTAAGCTTCCTGTTGCAAGAGAAATGAGGATTGCATTACTTACTGCAACGTTCATGTTTTTCTTCAAAAACTCATTTTCATTTTTCTGGTTTTTTACTATCATATCAACAGTATGCAGTCTTGCCTGAAGGTCATTTAGTAAATCTTCAATTACAGATTTTTTCATGCTAAATTCTTCTGGCTTTATTATTTCTATAGAAGATGGCATGTAATCAAAACAAAAAGCTATAAGCTTTTGAATCCCTTTAATAACCATTTCCAATTCTGCAAAGGCAGCCCATAATTTTTCTTTTTCTTCGGCTTCTGAAAATTCTGATTTTAGAACTATGAGGTCTGAGTCATTCTTTATATGGTCTATATACATCTTTAGTGTTTTTTCTACATGCTCTTTGGGTTTTCCAAGTACCTCTATTATTATTTTGCACCTTATGTGCATTTCTTCTGCAATGGTTTTTTCTTCCGGCATAATGTTTTAGAATAGAGTTAGATTTAAAAAGGTTTTGTTGGTTAAATAACGTTTGAGTTGGCTTTGTAATGTTAATAATTGTTATTTGAGCCTATTTATTTTATATAATATATATATTATATTTTAAGCTGAGAGTGTCTTAAATAAGAAAATTATTTATATGGTATTTTAGTTCTAATTGTTATGGTGAATTTTTTGCATTGGCTTTTGCCAAAAGAAGAGAAATTCTTTCATATGCTTGAAGAGCAGTCCTCTAATGTTGTAGAAGCTGCTACTGAATTTAAAAGCTTAGTTCATAATTACAATAAGCTAGATTACGCTAAAAAAAGAGATTTTGTTAAAAAAATAAATCGCATAGAAGATAAAGGTGATGATCTGACCCATAAGATACTGGGTGATTTAGACAAGACCTTTGTAACACCAATAGATAAAGAAGACATACATAGGCTTGCTGAGCTGCTGGATGATGTAATTGACTTAATTAATAAAACCTCTATGAGATTAGTTATTTTCAAAATAATCATAATTGACAGCCATATAAAGAGTTTGGTGGATATTGTTGAGAAGATTGTTGAGAAAATTAAATATGGAATTTCAGAAATTAGAAAACTAAAAAATATGAATGAATTCTACATTGATGTTCACACCCTGGAAAATAAAGGGGATGATGCATACCTTAGTGCGCTTGCGAAGCTGTTTGATAAAAGAGATGTTGTTGATATTATAAAATACAGGGAAATTTATGATTTTTTGGAGAACATACTGAATAAATGCGAAGATATTGCTAATGTAATAGAGAGCATAGTGGTCAAACATGCCTGAAGTTTTTTTTATGCTGATTGTATTTACAATAGCGCTTGCGCTTATCTTTGATTTTGGCAATGGCATAAATGATGCTGCAAATGCTATTGCGACTGTAGTTGCTACAAGAGCTCTTCCTTTATGGGGTGCTGTTATTCTTGCTGCTGTTGGTAATTTTGCAGGGGTGTTTATTTTTGGTGTTGCTGTAGCTACAACAATAGCTAAAGGTTTAGTTGATCCTTCTATTGTAAATGTTTATGTTATACTTGGAGGATTAGTTGGGGCTATTTTCTGGGTTTATTTTGCATCTTTTAAAGGGATTCCTGTTTCAGCATCACATGCTTTAATAGGTGGTTTTATAGGCGCTGCTTTGGTTAAAGGCGGGATGCCTGCATTAAAACTTTGGGGAATTGCTAAGGTAGTAGCGTTCATAGTAGTTGCTCCTCTTTTAGGCATGATGGGGGGGTTTCTAATTTTCACTTTAATAATGTGGATTTTCAGAAGGACTAACCCAAGAAAAGTAAACTACTGGTTCAAGAAATTGCAGTTGATTTCAGCTGCATCATACAGCATTGGCCACGGAGCAAATGATGCTCAAAAAACAATGGGGATAATTGCCCTTTTATTATTCAGCTCTGGTTTTTTAGGCAGCGAGTTTTATGTTCCGCTTTGGGTTATTATGGCATCTTATACTGCAATTGCTTTAGGAACTTTAACTGGAGGCTGGAAAGTAATAAAAACAATAGGGATGAAACTAACGAAAATAAGGCCGGTGCATGGATTTTCTGCATCAGCAGCTGGTTCTGTTGTTTTAGGTTTTTGTAGCATGTTTGGTATTCCTGTCAGCACAACCCATGTTATTGCTGGCTCAATAGCAGGTGTTGGAGCAACAAGAAGATTATCGGCAGTAAGATGGAGCTTAGCAAGAAATATTGTATGGGCATGGATTTTGACAATACCTGTAGCTGCAACTGTTTCTGGAATCAGTTATTTTATGATTAGTTTGTTTGTTTGACTATCTTCTCCATACCAAAACGATATTTATCATAATTGATAATGTGATAATAAAAATGGGGGCTAAGTTTTTCGCTTTTTCTGTGGTTGATTCATAAACAATATTATTGTTTTTCATTATTACGTTGCCTGTGATTTTATTTGGAGTAACTTCATTTTCATCAATATTCTCTAAATCAATTTTTTCAGTCTTAATAGCATTTTCATCTAAATTACCTGTTATAATTACATCTTCTGTTAGTTCACTATTGGTTTTTTGGTTGTTTTTATTTACTATAACTTTAAATTTATAATCTCCTGGCTCTGCTTCCTCAACGATGTTGCTTAATTCAACAACTTGCAGAGAATTTGCTTCCAAAACAAACTGTTTTTTGTTTTCTTCCCTGTCTCCAGAATAAGATTTTGAACCACGGTATATGTAACTCCACAATATTATTGGAATATCAGCGTTATTACTATTATCCAAAATTACTTGCGCATTAAATTTTTTTCCAACTTCTAATTCATTATCAAAATCCTTTAGTTCAAAATTAAATTCTTTAGAAGAAAAGGGCTTGGATTCAATTATTTGGATTTCACACATTGAATCAGTTAAGTCTTCAATTTCTACTTCCTCTTCGTCTTCAGAATCCATGCCAGATGCTTTTATTATATAATCTCCATCTTTAAATTTTTCATCACAGTTTGGCTCTATTTGTATTGGCAGAGTCAGAGAATAATTTGTATATTTTAAATCCAAGTTAGTTTTTGACTGCTTGCTTAACCTATTTTCTTTATTATCTTCTATCCAAACAGCAACACTTTCTTTATTTGTGTTTCCCTTGTAAGCATTTAGTCTAATTCTTATTGTCTGGCCGAATTTTGCTTTATTGTCTATACCTAAATCATAGATATTGGCTATGTCTATTGAAGAATCTTCCCGCAAGGGTTTTCCTTTTATTGTTATTAACCTTGTATCAAAATTATTTTCTTGGCTGGTATCATTGCACTGTACAGTTATATTGGCACTCATTATGTAAGACTTTCCTTCTTCTAAATTAGGTGTATATTCTGTTGATGTCCTTTGATTTGTTATTGATTCATTGGTAAATGGCCTGTATTCCTTTATTAATTTTCCATTAAGGTCTTCTATGCTTGCACGGGAAGTAAAATTCGTTTGCTGCCCGGATACTTTTGATGCTCTTACCTTAAATGTAAACTCAGAAGAGTTTTCAAACATTGTTTTTGAAAGGATGAATTCAATTGCATAATTGCAGTCTTGCTGCACTATAATGCTGCCATCATTATTAAAGCCTGGTGTGGGGTTTGATTTATGCAGAGTTCCATTCAAATATGCCCAGCTTAAATCCTCTGTTGTCTTATTATAAGTTAATTTATCAATTAGATTTCCATTATTATCATAAAGATAAATTGTTTCTCCATTGTCGTTTAGCCCATATTTGCCGATAGAGCTGACATAAAGCCTTACTGCATCATTGCTTACATTAAAATTATTATATACCCTTGTTGCATCATCTGTCACAACTGCGAAACCGAAAGCAGGAATAACTGTTCCTTCTTTATTGTATAAACCACCTTCTATTGTATCGTTGCCCTGGCCATCTCCAATTATCCAGCCGCTGGCATTGATTCCTATGCTTCCATTGTTATACAATTCGATCCATTCATTGTAAGCGTCATCAGGAGTGTTTGCCATTATTTCATTGAGCATTATTCCATTAGAAATTTGCATTAAAAGTATAAAAACCGCCAAATAAGACAAAAATTTCATTTTTAGGTAAACTTTTTATCCTTATATAAATTTTTACCGCTTCACCATTTCGAAATGATAATAAAAGTTTAATAAAGAAGCGTTTTTATATAATAAAAGGGTGTGGTATGTGGGATTTTTAAAGTTCTTAAAAAGGGATAAAGGTAAGGAGCCGGATTTAGAAGAAGGAGATTTAGATATGCCTCCTATGCCTCCTGATTTTCAGGATAAAAATCTTGGAGATTTCCCAGAATTGCCTGAACTGCCTGAGATTGATGAGCCTTTTTCTGAGGGAGAAGAGTATCTTCCAGAATTAGAGTTTCCTGAAAAGCCAATCCCAGAATCAAATATACAGAAAGCCATTAGTAAACCGGAATTTCGGAGATTACAAGAGAGCACAAATGCGCCTGAAACTCCACCATTTCCTAAGCCTATGTTCGGCACTGGACCAAGGCCTCTTTTTGGTATGCGGCAACCAAATGAGCCTAAGTTTGAAATGCAAGAACCTCAGCCTATAATCCCTAAACCTGGGATAAACCCCTATGAAAGGCTTGAAAGGGCTGCTGTCAGGGAAGAAAGAGGTGTTTTAAAACACAAAGATGCAAAAGGCCCTATTTTTATAAGAGTTGATAAGTTTAGAGAGATTATAAACGGCGCAGGTGCAATAAGAAACAATTTGAAACTAGCAGGACAGTCAGTTGCAAGATTAGAGGAGATTGACGCAAACCGAGACAATGTGTTTGATAAATGGCATATTGTTATAATGGATTTGCAAAAAAAGCTTATCTTTATTGATAAAACATTATTTAAGAGGTGAAGAAGATGAGAGGAACAGGAGAAGCTCCAGTTTTTGTCAAGATCGAGGATTATAAGGACATATTGGATGTGCTGAATCTTATAAAAGATCGATTAGCAGAGGCTAAAAGAACTCTAGCAGACATTAATGAGCTAAAGAATGATGAAGATTCAGAGCTTGATCTATGGAGCTCAACATTAAATGAGATAGAGAAGAAAGTAGAAGATATTGACAAAACTTTATTTGAGCCTCAAAGCACCTGGTGAGTTTAAGTGAAAAACGAGAGTGAAAATAATTTATTCGTTGAAGTACGAGGGCCAGAAGAAGTTAGAAGAGATATTTTGGAATCCCTTAAAGAGATAGTTGAAAACCTGCAGAGATTTGAGAAATTTAAGGAAATACGAAAGAAAAAGATTGCACATATAAATAAGCTTGAAAAGATTGTAAAAGAAATTAATAAGATTGTTCCAAATCTAAAAACTTCTTTGCCCGAAACAAAAATCAGGATTGTTAATGTGAGCAAGCCGCAAAAAAACAAAAAAAGCAATAGTGTAAAAACTAAAGATGCCAGAGAAGAGCCGCAAACAAAGCCTCTTACAGAACTGCAGAAACTTGAATCTGAACTGAATGAGATAGAAAGCAAATTAGGCAGTTTAAGGTAAGATTATAATTCTTAGCAATGTTTTTAAATTGTGTATTAATCCTTTGCCTGTACATGAGGGGATGCCGGAGTGGCCAAACGGGACAGTTCGTTTGGTATTCAGGTACTAAATGAGTCTATACTCAAGTCGTTTGAGTGATGAGGTCAAAAGCCGATGAAATACTCGTGGGCCATCTGTTGGCTTAGTGCCTACTAGGGTTCGAATCCCTATCCCCTCACTTATTAACAACATTTTTATATCTCCTGTTTTCTTATTATGTAATGATTGAGATATATGCAGTTGGCGGATATAATGAGGTAGGGAAGAACTGTACTGCGATAAATGTTGATGGAGAAGTTATAATTATAGATTTAGGGATTAATTTAGAAAATTACATAAAGCTGACAGAAGATGAGGATATTGTAAAAATAAGTGCAGAGAAGCTAATGCGTGTAGGAGCTGTTCCAAATATTTCTGTTTTAGATAAAATAAAAAAGAATGTCAAAGCAATTGTAGTTGGCCATGCCCATCTTGACCATATAGGGGCAATTCCTTATATTGCTGATAAGTTTAATGCTCCGATTATATGCGCGCCTTATACTGCTGAAGTCATAAAAAGCATTTTGAAAGACGACAGGATTAAGCTTAGGAATGAGATAAAGGCAGTGAATTTAAACTCTTTTTACAAAGTAAGTGATAATCTGAAAATAGAGTTGATTTACATCACCCATTCTATCCCGCATGCTACTTTAGTTGCAGTGCATACAAAATATGGGGTAATACTTTATGCAAATGATTTCAAGCTGGATTTGTATCCTACATTGGGAAAAAAACCTAATTTCAAACGGCTTGAGGAACTTGGAAATGAAAATGTTATAGCATTAATAGTTGAGTCAACTTACGCTAGTGATGCAAAAAAGATGCCTTCAGAACAGGTTGCAAAAGAAATGTTAAGAGATGTTATGTTAGGCACTGACAATAAAGACAATTTGATTATAGTTACGACTTTTTCATCCCATATTGCAAGGCTAAAATCAATTATAGAATTTGGCAAGAAATTGAACAGGAAAATTATTTTTTTAGGAAGGTCTCTGGCAAAATATGTAAAAGCTGCAGAAAATATTGGCTTAGTGAATTTCTCAAAAGATGTTAAAATTGTAAAATACAGCCAACAGATAGAAAGAGAGCTGAAAAAAATTGATAGAGACAGGAAAAAACATTTGCTGGTTGTTACAGGCCACCAAGGAGAGTCTAAATCTGTTCTGTACAAAATTGCAAAAGGTGACTTTAAGTTTAAGCTGTATCCTGAAGATAGTGTGATATTTTCCTGCAGAACTATACCTACGCCAACAAACATAGCAAATAGGGAAATATTGGAAAATGAATTAAAACAAACAGGCGTAAGGATGTTCAAGGATATACACCAGTCAGGCCATGCTGCTCGTGAAGATCTAAGGGATGTTATAAACTGGCTAAAGCCAAAGAACATTATTCCCTCGCATGGAAACAAAGAGATGAAAGATGCTTTGGCAGAGCTTGCAGTTGAGATGGGATATAAGATAGGCAAAAATATTTTTCTGGTAAAGGACGGGCAGAAGATTAGCTTATAAAGCAAAAATATATAAATCTGAGGTTATTTTCTAAGCCTTAGGGGGTTAAACATTATGAGACTTACTCTTGCAGAGCCAAAATACCTAAAGGAAAGTATATCTATTATTTCTGATCTGGTTAATGAGGCAAGGTTTAAAGTTAGTAAACAGTCTATCAAGATGGTTGCCATGGATCCTGCTAATGTTGCTATGGTTATTCTTGAGCTTTTTAGTAGTTCTTTTACGGAGTACGATTTGAAAAAGGATGAGGAAATTAAAATTAATTTGAGTAGTTTAAAGCAGATAATGAGAAGGGCAAAGCCAAATGACATGCTTACTTTGGAGCTTGATGCAGAAAATAGATTTGTAGTGCAGTTAAAAAGCAATAACGTAAGAACTTTTAATTTGCCACAGATAGAGTTTGACGAGAAAGAACAGAAGATACCCGATTTGAAATTTCCGGTCACTATAACGCTGCCTTCTGAAATCCTAAATGAAGCTGTTGAAGATGTTGATGTTGTTGCTGAGTCTGTTACCTTTATTGCAGAACAGAAGAAATTTACAGTGAATGCTGAGGGAGATTTAAGCCAGGCAAAAATTGAAATAAAAGAAAGCGACAGCACAAAGATAAAAGTAGATAGTGATGAAAAGATAAAGGCAAAGTATAGTGTTGAATACCTTAAAAAAATGATAAGCGGAAGCAAGATTGCTGACGAGGTTTCTATTTACTTTAACAAAGATTATCCATTAAAGCTTGAATACAAGACAGTCGATAAGGTAATGCTAAGCTTTATCCTTGCTCCAAGAGTGGAGAATGACTAGGCGTAAGTTTTATAAATAATTATTCTAACTCTGTTTTTATGAATAACGTTAATTCTTACTTAGCTGACTGGAGCATAAGGTTTTTAGAGAACAAGGATATCATAAAGAAAGAAATTGTCAGTGTAGAAAAAAGCAAAGGAGGATTTGATTTTATAATCCACTGTAAAGATAAGGTAAAGTATTTTGTTATTATGCCTATTCTTGAAAATGGTATTTTTGACAGGATAAAAAATGAAGATGCTTTTGGAATCATTGCCTTAAACAACCTGGCAAATATCAGATTTGTTGTAAGTGAATGGAAAAAATTAACTGAATTTAAATTATTAAGCATTTATTTTGTAAATCCTTTTTCTACGCTAGATAAGGTGTGGGTAATAATCCCCTACATCCATGACAAAGTATGTGATACTGCATCTTTAGATACTGGACTTAAGTCCATGGCTGAGATGGTAGATATTATTGGGATGTTGGAGTTTGAGAATAAGATTAAATCACCAAAAGAAGAATCTGGCCTATAAATCCGCTTACTATTGGAACTATGAGGTTGTCATCCATCTCATCGACAACTGTTTCTGTGAATGTTGCTGCTAGAGCCATGATGATTACTATGTAAATGCTAATTGAAAAAGACAAGCTTATTATTACTGCTATTAACAAGTTTGTTACTAATTCTGTTATAAAGCCTACAACTGTTTTATCCCTAAAAAGCATTGTTACACCATACTTTTTTCCTGCAATGGCAGCAGACATATCGCCAAAAGTTGTCATGAGCAATGCTGCTAAAGCTATTGGTGTTTCAAAAACCGCAAGGGCTATTATTGCAGATGATAAAAAGAATATAACACCATAAACCTTGTTATGCTCTTTTGGTCTTATGAACTGATGAAAAAAGGGTATCTTAAAATTAAGCTCCAGCCTAAAGTACTCCAAAAGGAGGAAAACTAATAACAGCGCTATTAGGAATAAAAATCCTGCTTGTGAGCCTGCCTGGTTTTTTATTGTAAAAAATATTATAAGGGCTACAAGGATTGTTACGTGCATTATTTTTCTGCTTATTTCATGAAAAAAATCAAAACGCATAGGATATATTAATGAGATGTGGTTTATATAGTTTTCTTAGCTGTATGCTTAAAAAACAAAATATATTTAAATCATGGAAAAAATTACGGTGTTATGCATAGAGAAGGGCTTGTTGAGAATTTAATTGTAACAATAATAGCATCACTGATTCTGGTTGTGATGGGTGTAATCTATTTCATAGCTACATTATTAATTGTAAGGTTCAGCTCTGGCTTGATGGGCTATTCTCCCGATGCAAACTGGGTTGTTTTGTCTTCTGCAGTTATTGTGACTGGAATTATGATTGGTTCTGCAATAAAGAAGGCATAAATACGGCAGCCGAATGTTACGGCATCAGGTCTAATTCTCCAATAGTTTATGCTTGCCTTTGACCTCCTTCTTGTTTTTATTATAATCAACACTTATCTTAAAATCAAAATTGTAATGAAAAAAATTCAGGTTAAGACTTGATAATGGCGTAATTCCTCCTATAGCATCAGTAATCTTATAGCTATTTAAAAGAAGTATAAATGCCTCTTTGTTAGAAAGATTAAGTTGTTCTTGGAATACCTTAAAGTCTATTTTTCCCATAACTAGATTATAAATAAATGAAGGAGAAACTTGCCAGATATCTGGAAGGATAGTTTGCCATAATCCTTCATTTGCTAGTACTTTTCTGAACTCATTTGACAAAAGTGTTAACCGTTCAGATGTAAGCTTTATTGTTCCTTCAGATTTAATTTTTTTAATTGCCTCGTTTATTAATATATCACCAAGTGGAATTTCTTTCTCTAACTCTGTTAAATCCACCCCTTTCTTCAACATCTCACTTGCAAGCACTAGAATTGTGTTATTATATTGTGAAGAAAGCATGAATAAAAATAATTTTGGATTGTACTTATAGAAGATTTCAAGAATATCCAGATATTTTTCTTTCTTTTGATAATTTATTCTCCACTCACTCCCAATAAGCTGTTTTCTATCCCTAACCTTATGTTTTTTCTTTGGAAATATGTCTCGTCCTTCAGTATAGCCTTTCTCTTGTAACTTTTTTAACGCTGCTGTAGTATCTTTTTCATATTTAAACAAGAAATCCTCTTCACCATCTCTTCTAACAAATTTTTTATTTATTTCTGAAATACCGACCCAAAAACCTTTTTCAAATCCTTCTTTTGGTGTATTCTTTGATTTTAAGACATTTTGTAAATCTTCTTTAAACATCAAAAATGCTAATAACTCTAGTTCTTGTCTATATCCCTTACTTCCTATATTTTTTAACATTAGTAATAGTAATGGCTATTAGTATTTAAATATTACTAAATTAAAGTTAATAGTTAACCTTTTAGTGTTAATCTTAAACTTCTATTAGCTAACAATTTAGCGAGGTTAAATTGTAAATAAGCTTAATATATTCTTACCCCATATTAATCACTATGATAGAAATTAGAAAATTAAGATGTATAGGTGGCTATTCGTTATTTACAACACTTCCAAAAGAGTGGATTAAGAAGCAAGGACTGAAAGAGAAGGATTATGTTGAATTTTCTGTAGATGAGGTAGGAACTTTATCGGTCAGACCAAAAGAGGTGGATAATGATGAGAATAAAACTGCGACAACTACCTAATGAACTTGAGCAAATGCTTCCACGAGAGGTTATATTGATTAGAAAATTTTATTTTGAAAAATTAACAAAGTTGTACAATCAAACAAACAAGGATAAAAATGATAGACTTAATACAATTGCAAGGTAAGTTGTTTAGTGGAGAATTTCTTGAAAAATCTACAGGACAACTAAAAAAATTTGGTGGTGTCCTTATTTCTATTGATGGTTCT
>JAZDMC010000004.1:0-2073 GCA_043801325.1 Candidatus Woesearchaeota archaeon
ACTAAATTAATTAATAATATCTGCGTAGCTGTCATAGGCAAAGACCAGCCAAATATGATACTTAGAAATATAATCATTACTTCTCCTATGTTCCCAGAAATCAAATAGCTGAAATATTTCCTTATATTATCATATACTCCACGGCCTTCTTCAACTGCATTAACAATAGATGCAAAATTATCGTCCAATAGAATCATATCAGCAGCTTCTTTAGCAACATCAGTTCCAGTGATGCCCATTGCTATGCCTATGTCTGCTTTCTTTAAAGCCGGAGCATCATTTACACCATCTCCAGTCATAGCCACAACATGGCCTTTTTTCTTTAATGCATCCACAATTTTTATCTTATGCTCTGGATTTACTCTTGCGTAAATTACGATTTCTTCAACATATTTTTCTAAATCTTTTTCTTTTATTTTCTCTAATTCAGCTCCGGTGATTGATCTGCCTTCTATGCCTATTTCTTTTGCGACTGCTTTTGCAGTTATTTCATGGTCTCCAGTTATGATAACAATCTTTATTCCTGCTTTTTTGCACTTCTTTATTGCTTCCTTTACTTCTTCTCTTGGAGGGTCCATCATTCCCTGCAAGCCAACAAAGGTAAGGTTTTTTTCAGCCCTATCTTTGCTCATAACTGTTTTAAATGCAAAACCCAGAACTCTTAAAGCGTCATTGCCAAATTCCTTGTTAATTTGCAAAATATCTTTTTTCTTTGCTTCTGTTAATTTGTGGATTTTGCCATTTTCATATATTGATGTGCAAAGCCCCAGGACAACTTCAGGAGCTCCTTTTACAAAAGCAAGCTTTTCATTGTCAAAATCATGTATAGTAGTCATTATTTTTCTTTCTGAGCTAAACGGGATTTCATCCAATCTGTTATGCTCCTTTTCTAAAACTTCTTTTTTCAATCCGGCTTTTGCAGAAGAAACTATTAATGATGCTTCTGTTGGATCTCCTATAACGTTGCCATCAGTCAATGAAGCATCATTGTTTAAAGCTCCAATTTTCAACAATAATTCTATTTCATTTGTATTTATTTTTTTGTTATTAAACAAAAATTCCCCTTTTTTTTCATAGCCAGAGCCAGTAACATCTATTATTTTGCTGTTTGCATAAATTTTCTTTACAGTCATCTCATTTTTAGTTAATGTTCCTGTTTTATCTGTGCATATAACAGTTGTTGAACCCAAAGTTTCTACAGATGGCAGCTTTCTGTTTAGAGCGTTTCTTTTGACCATTCTTTTAATCCCTATAGCTAATCCAATAGTTACAACTGCTGGCAGTCCTTCGGGTATAGCTGCTACAGCCAAAGCAATAGCTGTAAGGAAAATCTCTCTAGAGCCTTTAAGAAACTCAAGAAATTGTAATGAAGTTAAATGTCCTAAGATAACAGGATCTTTAAAAAGCTGGGCAAGAAAAACTATAATGCTGATTATTACCACAGCTATGCCTATCTTTTTTCCTAAGGTGTTCATCTTTTTTTGAAGAGGCGTTAGTTCTGGTTTCACTTCTTCAATTAAAGTAGCAATTTTCCCAATTTCTGTCTGCATTCCTGTTGATGTTATTATTGCATGACCTTTGCCGTTTGTTATTATAGTCCCAGAAAAAGCCATGTTAATTCTGTCTGCTAAGGGTGTCTTTTCCGCTAAAACTGTCAGCTCTTTTTTCACAGGTGTTGACTCTCCTGTCAGAGTAGCTTCTTGTGCCTGTAAATCGACTAACTCGTAAATCCTGCAGTCAGCCGGCAGCTTATCTCCGGTTTCCAGTTTTATTATATCCCCTGGAACTAGTAATTTTGCATCAATATCTTTTTCCTTCCCTTCCCTTATTACAGTTGCTTTCAAACTTGCAAGTTTTTTTAATGCGTCTATTGATTTTTCTGCCTTATACTCCTGTATAAAACCTAAGACGGCATTTGCAACTACTATTGCTCCAATAACAATTGCATCTACAGTTTCTCCAAGAAAAATAGAAACAGCAAGAGCAAAAAGCAAAATATAAATGACAACACTGTTGAATTGATTTAGGAAAATTTTAATTGGGCTTATTTTTTTCCCCTGCGTTATCTCATTA
>JAZDMC010000023.1:0-3193 GCA_043801325.1 Candidatus Woesearchaeota archaeon
AACAAGCATAGAAATCTGCTTTCCAATATCATTCACAAAATAATGAACTTCAACATTATACTTCTGAAATCTAAGGATTCTTGCAATTGAATCTCCAATCATAGCGTTTCTAGCCCGGCCTACATGGGGGCTTGCATTAGGGTTTATAGAAGTATGCTCAAGAATTATTTTTTTATTTTTTCCAATATTTGAAGAGCCATAATCATCTTTTTCCTTCAGAATTTTTTCCAGTGTTTCATCTGTCAATGCCTTTTTGTTCACAAAAAAATTAAGATACGGCCCAATAACTTTTACTTCGTCCAGGAATTTATTTTTCTTTAGTTTTGCTGCTAAATCCTTTGCAATTTCAGCAGGATTTTTCTTATAGACTTTAGCCAAAGAGAAGCATGGAAAAGCATAATCCCCCATTTCTGGCTTTGGAGGAACCTCTAACTCTATATCTTCTTTAACCTCTTTTCTCAGAGCTTTTATTATCTGCTCCTTAAACATATCCATAACAGAAATTATATAGAGGTTTTATTAATAGTTTGTGTTTTAACAAACTTAGGAAACTTTGTTTCCCACTAGTTTTTGGTTAATAGTCCTAATCAACTTCCACCCATCTGGGATTATCAAGCTCTTCATCATATCCAATTATTAATTCATTATCAACTACTCTTCTTACATTGCTTAATTTGCTTTTTAGTTCAAATTCTTCCTGGTCATCTTCATATTCTTCAGCATATCTTGCCATATTCAACTCATGCCTTGCTTCTCCTGTCCCATCATACCATAATAAAGGATCATCTTCTCCAATAACATAAGTTTTTACTGAAGGTTCTTCCGAAACTGAACTTACAACATATATTGCTGGTAAAGAAGGCACTATTTCAGGCTCAGAAGTACAGCTAACTATAAACAAAGCCATAATTACAATCAAACTAAATAATATTAATTTAACCCCCATATAGTAGTAGTAGAAAATATGTATTTATAAAGGTTACTAAATTACCTCTTCTTCCCCAGCTTATCAATCTTAGCTTCAATTCTTTTCATAGAAACCTTAAGTTCCTTATACAAATCGAGAATCTTCTTGAAGAAAATAAGCCTCACTATTATAATGTTATTACATAAATACCAAATATTCCTCCAACAAGAAGGCTAAGTGTACTAATTACCTGCTGCACTGTAGAAGAAATAGGCCCTAAAAATGGTATAGTAGCGTTAATATCAACCATAAACTAAATTCTTTTCTTCAGGTTTATTAATTTTATTATGTTTTACATAATCAACCAAATCTTTAATAGTAATAATTTTCATGTCATTATGTTTTTTTGAGAATTCTAAAATATCAGGAAGTTTTGCCATGCTCCCATCATCATTTATTATTTCGCATATCACAGCTGCAGGATACAAGCCAGCTAAACGAGCCAAATCAACAGATGCTTCTGTATGCCCTTCCCGGACTAAAACACCGCCTTCCTTGTACATAATAGGGAACAAATGTCCTGGCATAGCAAAGTCTTCAATTGTATTTTTCTCATCTATCAAAGCTGTTATTGTTGCTGCCCTGTCAGCTGGAGAAATTCCAGTAGTTGTGCCGTTTTTGTAATCAACAGAAATGCTGAACATACATCTATTAACTTCCTTATGGTCGACCATAGGAGGTATATTCAGCTGCTTTAATCTGCTCCTTATAATAGGCATACAAACCAAACCGCGGGCATTTTTTATCATATAATTTATCTTATCAGCAGTCGCCTTAGAAGCAGCAAGAACTAAATCACCTTCATTTTCCCGGTTCTCATCATCCACTACAATGACAAACTTTCCTCGTTGGATGTCATTAATGGCATCTTCTATTTTACTGAACTCCATCTATTTGCAGTTAAAATAAGGGGTTTTTATAGTTTTTGTTTTTCAAAAACCTAGGAAACCATATTTCCCGCTGGTTTTCTTTTTTTATTATAGGTTTCCTTCTACAAGAATATCTTTTCCTATCTTTTTTGTTGAAATGTCCTTTAGCTTGATAGCTTTGTTCACTTTTTTAATGCCTAAATTTTTAATTGGTCCTAAACCGTTGCCTATTAATTTTGGCGCAGTAAATATCAAAAGTTTGTCTACAATGCATTCTTTAATGGCATTTCCGCTTAACTCTGCGCCGCCTTCTATCATAACAGATGCTATCTCAGATTTTCCAGCCTCTCGCATTAATTCCTTTAAGTCGACTAATCCTTTTTTTGAATTTAATACCAATATTCTAACTCCTTTATGCTGCAATTTGTCTATCTTGTTTTTTGGCGCTTTGTTTGTTGTTGCAATTATAACTTTGCAGGGGTCTTTAAGAACTTTTGAGTTTTCTGATATTTTTAATGTTGAATCAACTATTATCTTTACCGGGTTTTTACCCCTGACAAGCCTTGAATCTAATAATGGATTGTCTCTTTCAATTGTATTTATTCCAACCATAACAGCATCGACATCATTTCTCAGCTGATGAACATATTTTCTTGCTGCCCTAGATGTTATGTATTTAGAGTCACCTGTAGAGGTTGCAATTTTTCCATCAAGGCTCATAGCTAATTTCAGGATCGTGAAAGGCTTTTTTGTCTTCATGTATTTGATATAAGCTTCGTTTAGTTTTTTTGCTTTTTCTCTTAGAATGCCTATCCTTGTCTTCAGGCCCCGAAATTTTAACTCTTTGTAACCATCCACTAATGGATTAGGGTCTTCCATTCCTACAACAACTTCTCTTATTCCAGCTTCAACAATTTTTTCTGTGCATGGGCTGGTTTTTCCCCAATGAGAACAAGGCTCAACATTAACATACATGGTTGCATTATTTGCCTTTTTGCCAGCAGCCTTTAACGCATTTATTTCTGCATGCGCTTCTCCATATTTTTTATGGTAGCCGCGGCCTACAATCTTGCCTCGTTTAACAATTATGCAGCCAACCAAGGGGTTTGGACTTACATAGCCCCTGCCTTTCTCGGCTAATTGTATGGCTATATCCATGTATTTCTTATGTGAAATCATAAAACTCCAAAAAATGGTAAAATAGCGTCTTATTTAAATTTGTTTGTTTTAATTTAAGGATAACGACAAATTGCAATTTGGAAAGTAATTATCTATAGTTTTGATTTGAGTATTGTATAATTCCGAAATTAGTTCTCACTTCTTGAGAATATAGGTGGTTTTTAAACTTTATAAATGA
>JAZDMC010000043.1:0-6685 GCA_043801325.1 Candidatus Woesearchaeota archaeon
ATAAGGGGGATGCTGCCGTATAAGAAAGAAAGGGGTAGAACAGCTTTCAAGAACATAAAATGTTATATAGGCATTCCTGAAGATTTTAAAAATCAGAAGATGGACACTATAAAAAATGCTAATGTTGAAAAGGTTCCAAATCTTAAGTTTGTAAAAGTGAAAGATATTTGCATTCACATAGGGGCTAAATTAAAATGAAATCAGTAATGGAGTCGGGAAAAAGAAAAAGGGCAATAGCAAGAGCTACAATAAAGCCTGGAAACGGCATAATTAAGATAAATAATCAACTTTTGGATTGTTATGAACCAAGACTTTCGAGGTTAAAGCTAAGGGAACCACTAATTATTGCAGGTGACTTTGCGAAAAAAGTAGATATAAATGTGAATGTTTTTGGCGGGGGGATAGCCAGCCAAGCTGATGCTTCAAGATTAGCGATTGCAAAAGGCCTGGTTAAGTTTTCAAAAAATGAGAAGTTAAGGGAGCAGTTTTTGGATTATGACAGGAATCTTTTAGTTGCTGATGTCAGGAGAAAAGAGCCTGCAAAACCAAACAGGCATGGACAGGCTCGTGCAAAACGCCAGAAGAGTTACAGATAAATTTATAAAATAAATATGAACAAGGTGAACAAAGATGATTATTCCAATAAGATGTTGGTCATGCAGTAAGCCAATAGGGCATTTGTGGGAAGAATTCAATGAAAAGGTTGAGAAAGGAGAAGATAGGAAAAAGGTTTTGGATGAATTGGGCCTTGAAAGATACTGCTGCAGAGCAATATTTATGGGACATGTTGACTTAATTGATACAGTGGCACAGTTCAAGAAGTTCTAGATAAACCATAAACAATTTAAATTAATTCTTATTAACCGTAAGTCTTTTAAATTCTTAAGATTTTCTGAGAAGCATGGTAGATTTTAACGAAATTGAAAAAAAGTGGCAAGCTAAATGGGAGAAAGCCAAAATATTCAAAGTAACGGATAATCCTAAGAAAAAGAAGTTTTACTGCCTGGAAATGTACCCCTACCCAAGCAGTTCCTCGTTACATATGGGTCACGCTAGAAACTATTGCATTGGAGATTGTTTTGCCCGCTACAAGAGGATGCAAGGGTTTAATGTTTTATACCCTATGGGGTACGACTCTTTTGGTTTGCCAGCAGAAAATGCTGCAATTAAATTTAAGTCTCATCCAAAAGTATTCATAGATAAATCAATCAAAAGCTTTGTCAAACAACAAAAAGCTTTAGGCCTTAGCTATGATTGGTCTCGAATGATAATGTCCCATAATCCAAACTATTACAAATGGGACCAGTGGATTTTCCTGAAGATGTTTGAAAAAGGCCTGGCTTACAAGAAAAAAGCTGTTGTCAACTGGTGCCCTGAATGTAAAACTGTACTAGCTAATGAGCAGGTGCATGATGGAAAGTGCTGGAGGCATACTGAAACCCAAGTTGAGCCAAAGGAATTAAGCCAGTGGTTTTTCAAAATTACTGATTATGCTGATGAGCTTCTGAGAGATATTGATAAATTAAAGGGCTGGGCGGAAGATGTTAAGGTAATGCAGAGGAATTGGATTGGAAAAAGCTATGGGAGTGAAATTCATTTCAAGATAGAAGGGACTAATGATGTTATTCCAATATTTACAACAAGAGCTGATACTTTATTTGGGGTTACGTTTATGGTTTATGCTCCTGAACATCCTAAAGTAATGGAGCTTGTAAAAGGCACAAAATATGAAAATGATGTAAAGAAATTTGTAAGAAAAGTTGTTTTAGAGGATAAATTTACAAGAACAGCTGAAGACAAGGAAAAAGAAGGAATGTTTATTGGGAAATATGCAATTAATCCCGTGAATAATGAAAAAGTTCCAATCTATATTGGAAATTTTGTTTTATTGGAATACGGGGCTGGCTGTGTTATGGCTGTTCCTGCCCATGACCAACGTGATTTTGAATTTGCAAAAAAATATGGTATTCCTATAAAAGTTGTTATAACACCAACAGATTATGAACTAAAACCAGAAAAGATGATCAGGGCTTACCTAGATGATGGGATTCTAATAAATTCTGGAGATTTTAATGGAACAGGTAATAGGGATGCAATTGATGAAATTACTAAGTTTTTAGCTAAAAAGAATCTTGGCAAAAAAACTATACAATATAAGCTTAGAGATTGGCTTATTTCTCGTCAAAGATTCTGGGGATGCCCAATTCCAATTGTTTATTGCGATAAATGCGGTGCAGTTCCTGTAGCTGAGAAAGAATTACCTGTTAAGCTTCCTGAGAACTATAAGTTTACAATTGGCAAGGGAAATCCATTAGAGCACTGCAAGGAATTTGTAGATATAAGATGCCCAAAATGCAATGGGAAAGCCAGACGTGAAACAGATACAATGGATACCTTTGTTGATTCTTCATGGTATTTTTTGAGATATTGCGATGCTAAGAACAATAAGGAAATTTTTGATCCGAAAAAAGTGGATTACTGGATGCCTGTTGATATGTATATTGGGGGAAAAGAGCATGCAACAATGCATTTGATTTACTTCAGATTCTTTACTAAATTTTTACGGGATATTGGTTTGTTAAAGATTGATGAACCTACTTTGAATTTGTTTAATCAGGGAATGTTGCATAAAAATGGTGTGGTAATGAGCAAGAGCAAGGGAAATGTTGTTACACAGGAAGAAATTGCTGAAAAATACGGCATAGATACTGCAAGATTCTTTTTGATGTTTGTGTCAGGCCCTGATAAGGATATGGAATGGGATGACAAGGCAATAATGGGAAGCTACAGGTTCCTAAATAAGGTTGCTGCTTTAAGTGAGAAAAAAATTGTTGGTGGCAAGGATGCAAAATTAGAAAGCAAAATGCACAATACAATAAAACTTGTCACAGAAAACATTGAAAATTTCAAATTCAACATTGCTTTAGTGCATTTAATGGAGTTTGTAAACTATCTTAGTTCAAAAGATGAGGTGACAAAAAATAGTTTAGAGGCGGTTTCGCTTTTGTTAAATCCTTTTACACCCCACTTAAGCGAAGAATTATGGGAAAAAATAGGGAATAAGCAGTTTTCCAGCTTGCAAAAATGGCCTGTGTATGATGAGAAAAAGATTGACAAAAAAATAGATGCCGAAGATGAATTAATACAAAATACAATATCTGACATAATGTCTGTTATGAAGCTTGCGAATGTTGAAAAGCCAATGAAAATAAAGCTTTTTACAGCAGAAAAATGGAAATATGATTTCTTTAAGAAACTGAAAAAAGAGCTTGATAAAACAAGAAATGTTGGAGAGATAATCAAGGCTGTTATGGTTAAGGAACATGGCAAGGATATTTCTGCCTTAGTTCCTAAGTTAGTTAAGGACACTAAAAAGATTCCAGAAGTGATTATTGAGAATGAGTTTGATATTTTAAATGAAAATAAAGATAAAATTGGGAAAGAATTCAACTGTAATGTTGAAATAATAGATTCAAGTAAGTCAGAAGAACAAAAGGCAAAACAGGCGATGCCTGGCAAGGTTGCTATTCTGGTTGAATAATTATGAGGATTATCATTCTTGGAGCTGGAGGAATTGGAAGCCTAGTAGGCGCTTTGCTTAGCAAGGAAAATGATGTTCTTTTAATTGGGAGACAAGCTCATGCCGATGAAATTAATAAAAATGGCTTGGAGATAAGCGGCTGCATTAATAAAAATTTTAAGGTGAAAGCTGAAACTAAAATAAGCAAGATTGATGAAGATACTCTAATTATTTTGACAACAAAAGATGTTGATAATGAAAAAACGCTTAATGAGGTAAAATATTTAATTAAGGAAAATACTATAATTCTTTGTTTGCAAAATGGGTTAGGAAATGAGGATTTAATAAAAAATATTGTTAATTGTAAAGTCATTAGAGGGATTACAACTTCTGGAGCCACATTTATTTGTCCTGGAAAGATAAAGTGCAGCAATATTGGAGAGATTTATTTAGAAGATTCTGAAGTTTCTGGAAATGCATGTTATATTTTTAATAAATCTGGGTTTAAAACTGAAGTAAGCAAGGATATTAAACAGCAAATCTGGAAAAAATTGATTGTAAATTGCGCTGTAAATCCATTAACTGCAATTCTTAAGGTCGAGAACGGGAAATTATTAAAGGTTCTGGATTTGGTTAGGACTATTATTAACGAATCTGTTATGGTAGCAGAGAAAGAAGGGTTTAAGTTTGATGAAAAAGAAGTTTTTGAAATGGTAATAGATATCATTAAGGATTCTGCAGAAAATCAATCATCAATGCTTCAGGATGTTTTGAAAGGAAGGAAAACAGAAATTGATTATTTGAATGGCGCTGTTGTTGAAGTTGGTAAGAAATATGAAATTAAATGCCCTGTTAATGAATGTTTGGTTATGATTATAAAGGGGATGGAAGGTGAAAATTATGATTGAGATTTTAAAAATTATTGGTGTTTTAGGACTTATTCTGATTATTATAGGAATAGTAACTAAGAAAAGAAAAAATCAAGATATCTTTTATATCCTAGGTGGACCATGTTTAATAATATATAGTATGTACATCAGAGATTTAATATTTATAATTCTTCAGATAATTTTTACTCTTGCCGCATTATATGATTTTGCTAAAATACAATTTTTTAAGAAATAAACCTGGTTAAGATGGTCAAGTTTTTAGAGAAAACTAAAAAGGTCATATTGAGTTAAATTTATAAACGAGTATCAATTTTCTATTTTTATGTCATTACATGAAAGTGAAGACGCAAGGATAATAAAAATTATTAAAGATAAAAGCAGTGATAAACATGTTGTCGCAGAAATAGCTACAAGAATTGACGGTGAGCAAAGAAAACTTTTCCTTGAGCATTCTGAACAGGTGAAATTTGATAGCAGAAGTGCTTTAGCAAGATTTGGAATTAATATTGAAGCAGTTAAGGATTTTGTTTGGGAAGGCAATTATTTAGTCGGATTAGTTGATATTTATAACTTCATTCCTGATTACCTTCCCGGACCCAGCTCTATTGCCCAATTATTCGAAGTTGGAGTTCCTGCTGGAAAATATTTTCTTAATGACCCACATATGTATTTATCTGCTCAAAAACTAAGTGATTTATTAGAAAAAAGGCATATAATGGCTGGTGAAGGTGTTGAAGTAAAAGATTATATATCCCATGGAGTCTTAAGAATTCCGCAACAAAATGTGATTTTTAGGCCTAATTCCAATTATTCAGAACAATCCCTTAGAGATATTATACATAAAAGAGTGCCTAGACAAAGATTAACTAAATACCAGGATCCATATGAGGTCGATAAGTTACTTGTTCAAAAAAATAGCGGAATTGTAACAATTGCTACACTAATGACTAATGGATTAGAGGTAATTGTAAATGATCCTTCTCATTTAGGAATTAGGCACACAGAAGCAAGGATGGGCAGCAAACATACAAAATATCAATTTTTCTTTGAGTACATTGGAAATAGCAAACAAGATGTTGAAATTAATAGTGTAGATATTATATTATCCCAGCCAAGAAAAAAAGAATTTACGGTTTATGTTCCCACCTTGCTAGGTACTGATCCTGCAACAAGTTTAAAATATTTACATTCTTTGAAAACTGTTACAGATAAATTCCAATTAGGGAGGGATAATCTTAGGTTTATAGAATGCATCGATTTGAGTGATAGTTCTCAGAGATCATATAGAAAGTTATCAAGAGAGGACTTAACTGCTCAGGAAAATTTTTATATGGATTTAAATAGTAAAGAAAATGTTGCCCTTGTTTTTAATCAATTCCCAGGTGAAGCAGGCACTGAATCCGTAGGGGATGTAAGTGATTATTTGATAAGATTGTCCAAGAAAGGAATACTCAAAACTGTTTATTTAAACAGTGCACCAAACGGAACGTTCTTTTCTGATGATTCCCTACATGATTTGCAGAGGTTATGGAAAAGTAATACAACTATATTCTGGAATAATACTTATACTGATCAATGGACGGTATACTATGATGGATTTTGGGTCAAACCAGAAAAATTGGAAGAATTTGTTGGTTATCATAAAAGTGGCAAGCTTGTAGCTTTTTATGGTTCATCTAGTAATGCAAATGGAGACCTAGAACAAATTGCTGATAACACTCTTGAGAGTATCCTAAGATTTCATGGAGGGAGAGCGGGTATTATTACAGGAGGGTGGGGAGAAAAAAATTCATTTATGGAAAGAATCAGCCAATTAGCTAAACAAAAGGGTTTGCTTGTTGGAGCTGTATTCTGCAACATACCTGGCCAGGCACAATATGCTGATGTTGACTTTGAACAACATTACGATGAGAGCCATATAAATCCACGCCAAGAACTCATGGCTAGAGTTGTTGAAGCTGAATTTTATGGGCTTGGCGGAGTAGGGACTCGTTTTGAATTAAATCAAACACTTACTAACATTAAAATTGGCGTTGGAGCGCAAAAAATGGTAGGCTTATTAGGAGAATCGGAAAAATATTTATCTGAACTAAGGGAAAATGTAAAGCAAGGTCTTGTTCCACAGAAACTTCTTAATAATATTTATGTTGTTAAAGATGGTCAGGAAGTGTATAGTTTATTATGCAAACATTTTAAAACTGCTTCTTAAAGGTAAAATTTATAAGCCATAAAAATTAATCATTTTTTGTATGAAAATAAACAATATCCTTGTGGT
>JAZDMC010000045.1:0-16533 GCA_043801325.1 Candidatus Woesearchaeota archaeon
AAAAATGGTTTTATACAAGCGGAGAATATCATTGGTTAAGGCATACATTGCCAAAATTGGAATCAGCTTTCAGAGAAACTGGGGCTGAAGAAGTGCTTGTTGCCACGATGGAACTTGTGTTGCAGAGATATAACCCAAGATTCCAAAACTCATTAAGCAATAGCACCAGTGCCGCTCAATTATATGAAATGCCATTAGAATTGGGGTATCATACAGAAACAGTGGATGCCAATTTCTTAAGAGGAAGCACATTACAAAGCAAGTATTGGGTTAAGCCTTTAAATTAAAAACTTATATCTTTCTAAGAAATCAGCACAGCATTAACAACCCCGTCTTGTCCTGGCCTTGAAGTTATTCTTGCTTTTCCTTTTTCTGTGTCTATTATGCTGCCTTTTGTCATTATGTTCCTTCTTATGAAATGCCTGTTGGCTGGATTATCAATAATTGTCTTTATCTTTATCTGCTCATATTTTTTGGTTTTTGGGTCAAATAAGTTTGCAGTGTCAGCGCTTAGGAGTTTTATTTTTCTATGAGAACCTTTTGTTCTTACATTTTTTGTCCTTTTTTTATCGAGCTTTGTTAAAGCGGGATCTCCGCCTAGTTCATATAGCTTTTTCTTCCTTCCTTTTTGCTTATACTTGCTTCCACTAGGTTTTCTTATAGATCTTAATTGTGAAATTGCCATATTGAGGGGGATATATAGGTAATTTATAAATTTAACCTTTAGATAACACAAACATTTAAATATGTATAGCAATACTCCAGTTTTTATTTATGGGGTGTATTAAATGAATGAACCTTCTCGACCATTGGATGCTTTGAATAATGCAAGGAACAAAAGAGTAATTGTAGAGTTGAAAAATAACAGGCAGTATGTTGGAAAATTAAAGTCATTTGACATACACGTCAATGTTGTTTTGGAAGATGCAGAGGAGCACGTTGATGGCGCAGTAAAAAGAAAACTTGGTGTAATATTCATAAGAGGAGACACAATAACTGTAATATCTCCGGAATAAATAACTTTCTAGGTTAAAATGGTTAAAGGAACACCTTCTATGGGCAAAAAGTCTGGAAAGAAGAATATGATACATTGCAGAAGATGCGGCGAGAGGACATACCACATGAGAAAGAAAAAATGTTCTTCATGCGGGTTTGGCAAAAGTGCAAGGCTAAGAAGCTATAGTTGGCAGAAGAAATAATAGCACTAGCACTGGACATTCACGCGTGAGGTTTATAAATAACTAATTCTATTAAGATTGAAAAAGAGAACATACAAAACTACTAAATTATACTTTTCAGTCAAAAACGACATAAAAAGCAATTATGCAGTTTTGCTTAACGTTCTCTTTTTTAGGACTCCAAAGTTTTAAAGAAAACAAAAAACTTTGGAGGTAATTGATATGAATATTACTAAAATCATTCCAATTGAATTAACGAATGAAACTGCTTATCTATCAGGAGTAATAATTGGAGATGGCCATATATCAGATACAAGTAAATCAAAAAAAGATAAATCAAGAGATTATAGGGTTGTTGTTGACGTTTCAGATAAAGATTATTTGCGGTTAATCTACAATATGATAAAGTCAATTATCCAAACAACAAGCATTCCAAAAACTCCTAAAATAAGAGGCAAACGCAAAGAAAGACTTTATTTTCAGTTCAGAAATAAAAGCTTTTTTTATTTTTTAACAGAATACATGAATATCATAAAAGGTTCAAAAAGCTCTTTAGTTAAAATCCCTAATAAAATCAAAAACTCGTCTAAAGAAATAAAACGATATTTCCTTGCAGGATTGTTTGATACTGACGGAGGATTTAGAGGGAATTCCCTTGGATTTACTACAGCAAGTAAAGAACTTAGTATTGATACTAGCACTTTACTAAATGAATTTTCAGTTAAGCATTTTAAAGAAAAATGGATAAATAAGAATTACAATAGGACTTATTATGGCATTAGAATTTACAAAAATCAAATAGATAGTTTTTTAAATAACTTTCCTCTACAGAATAAAGAAAAATTGATTAGAATTCAAAAAAGATTTAATTGCGGGGATGCCGGAGTGGCCAAACGGGACAGTTAATTCTAATCACTTTAGGATAAGTCCAAGCTTAGGTCGCTTTGAGCGTATGTCACCTGTTAGCTTAGTGCTTACGTGGGTTCGAATCCTACTCCCCGCATTCTAATTTAAAATGCTGGCTAACAAATTTCTGGTTTTAGGGATTTTACTGTATATAATTGCAGGAATTTCTGTTATAATCCAGATGAATTATAACATCCTTATTTTGCTTGTTGCAATAATATTTTTGGCAGTGGGCTTTTTTAAACATAAGAAAACTGCATGGCTTAAATTGGTCAGAAAAAGAGCGCAAAAACGTCAAAAAATATAGCAGTATACACATTATATATACGGGAAATGCAAAGCTATAAATACCACCATTTCCATAGAAGGTACATCGTGGGGGTGGAAATTTTTAGTCCTGATTCTAAGAAAATTGATATTATTACCTACACAAAGAAGAATTATATTCACAAACAGCTTAAAATAAAGAGCAACTTATTTTATAGGATTTAAAAAAAATAGATAAAATAGGCCTTTTTGAAATGAAGAGATGCGACTTATGCGGCTTGGAAGCGCAGTTTGTGGTAAAAGGCTCAAGCGAATACTATTGCAGGGAGTGCGGCGAAATGCAGTTTGGCAGCTTAAGCTTGCTCGTTCCGCTAAGAGAGGGTTTAAAAACAAAGTTGAAGGTATCCTAAAAAGAATGAATTCACAGCCCATAGCGGTAATTTTAGTTATAGCAATTGTGCTCAATTTAATACTATTTGCTTTTAGAGTAATAAATCAGTTCTGGTTCTGGATGGTTATAATTGTGATAGGGTTTATAGCGTATAAGGTAGTGCCAAAAATTAAAATAAAAGAAAAAATAAGAAATAGATAAACTTAGGCCTTGCCTAGGATTCTGAAGACTTTTGTTCCGCATTTAGGGCATTCGCCTTTCATTGCTTTCATCTTGTTCTTCATAACGACTTCCTTGCCGTTTTTAATCTCAACCTGCTTTTTACATTTCATACATCTTCCTTCTGCCATTTTGAAACCACCTCATGGTTAATTTTGACTATTTATGAATAATTAGTATTGAAAATCACATTATTATATATAAATGTTTGTATGCACAAGTAGATTATTAATGCTTTTTTACGATATCAAGAACTATCCTAATATCATCAATCTCATAGTCTGCATATGATTTTTTTACCTTAGGGTTGCCGTATCTTGCAAAGCAGGTTTTTATGCCTAGGTTTTTCGCTCCTTTAATGTCCCTTTCAGGCCAGTCGCCTACCATTAGGCATTCTTGGGGTTTTAGCTTTAGTTTCTTTAAAGCTGCTTTGAAAGGCAGTTTAGAAGGCTTTAGCTGCTTGGTATCTTCAAAAGTTACAACAACATCAAAGTAGTTGCTTAGTTTTATTGAAGCAAGCCTTATCCAGGCTTTTAGCTTTGGGGCATCTGTTATTATACCGAGCTTTATTCCAATACTCTTCAACTTTAATAAAACATAGTCGACATTTGGGTAAGGCTCTAGAAAGCCAGATCTAACCCTTCTATAGGCAACTATACCATTTGCTAATATTTTGTAGTCTACTTTGCCTGCAAGCTCGTTTAAGAACTTCTGGAATATTGTTTTTTCCTCTAGGCCATATTTGTCATAAAGCCCAAACAACACTTTAATTGCTTTGTCATGCTTGACTTTTAAGCCAGCGCCTATCATAGCATCTATTGCAGCGCTGCAACTAAGCTTTTTCATCTTTAAGAAATCAATCAATGTGTTGTCTAAATCAAATATTACTGCTTTTATCATAAGAAGATGGATGTTTTGCGGGTTTATATAGTTTATTACTCAACCCTAAACAGCGAAGCCATTATCCATTCTGATTTGCATCTAGGGCATTTACTTGGCTTTTTGACTTTGCTTCTTTCTTCAAAAATAAATGCGCATTTTTTGCATTGGGCTGGTTTTTGCAATAATTTTCTCGGCTTTATTGAATATTTTATGTGCTTTAGGTCTACTAATATTTCAAATAACTCAACCCGGAAATTGTTTGCAAGCTCCTGGGCTGTTTTTTCTTTTTTAGTTAAAATTTCAATTATTTCTTCTCTGCGGGTCATTTTAAATTCATTTCAAAAAAACTCAAAACTTTCTTTTCATATTCTTCTTTATATAAGGAATAACTTTCTCCATGGTCTGCATCTACAATCCAAAGCTCTGCTTTTTTATTGGCATTATGCAATATATAAGCTTCATTTACTGGTATTTGGCTGTCTTTTTTGCCATGGATAATTAAAACAGGCTTGTCAATATTTTTTATAGCATTAACCGGGCTTACATCATTAATATCTACGCCAAAAAATATTTTGCCATAAATCCTTGTCAGATAGACAAAAGGATATTTTAAAAAATAGAAATTTTTGTACATTACTTTTATCATATTATTCAGATTTGAGTATGCGCTGTCAGAAACAATGGCTTTTACATCTTTATCTTTATTCATAATTGCAACAGAAGCTCCTAATGAGAATCCTAAAGCTCCAATATTACCTGTATCTTTTCTGCTTTTCAGATAACTAACTGCAGCATCTAAATCCTTAACCTCTTTATAGCCAGCTGTGGTATAACTGCCTTGACTTTCTCCAAAGCTTCTAAAGTCAAATAAAAAAACATTGAACTTTTTCAGCAAAAACATTGAAAATGGAAGCACATCAGCTTTATTTGTCGGGTAGCCATGCATCACAATTATTGTATCATTACTTTTGTCACTTGGTATAAACCACCCTTTTAGTTTTAAGCCATCAGAAGTTTCAAAAGTAACATCTTCGTAGTTTAGATTAAAACTTTCTGGGGTAAAATGAACAGGCCATTTTCCAGGCTTTATTGAGATGTAAAAAGTGAAAAAAGAAAGCAGTATTATAAAACCAATAATTAATAGAAAAATTGAAATTATATTTTTTGGGATTATGCTTATCATTAGGCACAGCATTATATAATGGATTATAAAAACATTTTCAAAATAAATAACCAAAATCAGCGAGAATCAAAGATTCTCTGGGTATTCGAAAATTAAATATTTCCGAAACCTTTAAAATAGCCAAATGAACTTGATTTGCTATGGACACAGTGGAGTCATTAAACTGGCTGAAGAAGAACAACCTGTATGAATTATCAGAGAAACTTACTCTGCAGGTAAAGAAAGTGTTTGTTCCCTGCCTCGGCGTAAAAGATGAAAAAATTCTTGTTGTAGGTGATTTAGGCGTTGAAAATAAAAACATAGCAGCAGTTATGTCCGGAGCCTATTATCTTGCAGCCCAGCAGCTAAATCTTGATGCAAAACTTGTTTTTCAGGAAGCAAAAAGCAGGGGAGATATAGCAGACCAAGATGTTGTTAATTCATTGTCAGAGCTTCCTGATAAAAATGTCATAATACTTAACCTATCTGACAAGCTTGGAAATATAAAAGAGCTTGGAAAAAGCTTTAGAAGGTGGATACGGAAAAAAAATCACAGGTTTGTATCTGCAATGAGCTTAGGGGACTTAGAAACAGACAAGGTTGAAGAGATTGTGGGTGCTATGGATGTTAATTATAAGCCTTTTCAGGCACGCCACGAGAAGTTAAGGCAGATTTTTGATAGTGCGGATGAGATACATGTAACAACAGAAGCAGGAACTGATTTACATTATAACATAAAAGGAATTAATGGGATAGTAGCTGATGGAAATTATACAACTCCTGGTTCTGGTGGAAATCTGCCTGCAGGAGAGGTTTATGCTCCTCCTAACGGAAAAAGAATAGAAGGCAAAGTAGTTATTGATGGCAGTTCCAGGATACAGAGCGGCACCCTACTGATAAAAGATCCAATAACTCTTAAAATTGAGGATGGAAATATAATTGAGATTAAAGGTGGTATAGAGGCAAAAGAGCTTGAGAATACTTTGAACTGGGCTGCTTCTGTTGCAAAACATCCTGGCAGTGTAAGAAGAATTTGTGAACTAGGTATTGGACTAAATCCCCAGGCAAAGATTATTGGAGCGACAATTGTTGATGACAAAGTTTTAGGAACAGCGCACATAGGCATTGGAAGCAATTACTGGTTTGGCGGGAATATCTATGCTATAATCCATTTAGACCAGGTTTTTAAGAATCCTAAGATTTATTTTGATGATAAATTAGCAGAATTATAGAATTCTATAAAGTATTACCAACAAAAAATAAAAGCCTTTTTAAAAGCAAGAAACAAAGGTATATGACTATGATAAGAAAAAATAAATTCCATTCGTACAATACAGGAAATTTGCCGAAGGGATGCACATACTGTGTTAAGGGAGAAAAGCTTGTTTTGTTTGTTACAGGATTGTGCCCCAGGAGATGCTATTTCTGCCCTGTTTCTGATGAAAAATATCAGAACGATGTTATATTTGCAAATGAGCTGAAGGTAAGGAATTTTGGTGATATCCTTACGGAAGCTAAAGCGATGAATGCAAAAGGAGCCGGAATTACCGGAGGAGACCCATTAGTAAAATTAAACAGAACAGTGGAATGCATTAAACAATTAAAAAAATATTTCGGAAAAAAATTTCACATACATCTTTATACATCCTTGAATCTTATTTCTAACCACGTTTTGGAAAGGCTTTATTTAGCAGGACTGGATGAGATTAGATTCCATCTTGATTTTGATTCTAAGGAATTATGGAAAAAACTGAAAATTGCAAGAAAATTTAACTGGGATACTGGGGTAGAACTTCCTTTAATTCCTACCAAGGAAAAAGAGCTAAAGGAGGTCATTGATTATATTCATGATAAAATTGATTTTCTTAACCTTAATGAATTGGAAGTTGCAGACAATAACCATTCTAACCTTAAGCAGTTTGGATTTCACGTAAAAGATAATGTGAGCTATGCGATAAAAGGGTCTTTAGAGCTTGGGCTGAGGCTTATTGGCTATTCTGCAGAAAAAAGGTATAATATTCCAATGCATCTCTGCACTGCAAAGCTTAAAGATGCTGTCCAGCTTTCTGAAAGGATAAAGAGGCAGGGTAAGATAGTCAAGCACCATTTTGACATTATTGACGATGAAGGGCTGCTTACCAGGGGGGCTTTGTATCTGCCAGAGCTTAAGCCTGGTTTTGGCTACAGGGAAAAATTAAAGAAAATTAACAAGGAACATCACATTAAAAAGTTAAATCAATTAGCAATTAAAATTAAAAATCAATTAAAATTAAAAAATAAAGATTTTGTTGTGGATAAAAACAAACCCAGAATATTGTTGTCAAGGAAAAATCTAATAAAAAATAAAAAGCTGTTTTTTAAAATGGGACTGATTCCTGCAGTAGTTGTTGAATATCCTACTGCAGACCAATTTGAAGTCGAGATAGAGTTTTTGAAATAATGCTTAAGTTACTCTTCTTCCTCAAGCATCCACTTTGGCAGCTCTATATCCGGACAGTTTTTATCAGAACTTTCAAAATAAGTACTTTGTCTTTTTTGGGCATAAATTTATGTAAAATTAAATAAATATATAAATGTTTATTAGTAACTGCTAGTAATAACTAAAAATGGACTACAAACAAGTAATTTTGGTAAGACAAGACTTAAAACTTCCTAAAGGGAAATTATCAGCTCAATGCAGCCATGCTTCTGTAGATTGTGTTTTAAAGTCAGACAGAAAGATTGTTGAGAAATGGAAGGCTCAAGGCGGAAAAAAAGTTGTTCTTAAGGTTGCTGATGAAAAAGAGTTATTTAAATATATGGGCATGGCGGAAAATGAAGGCCTTAAGGTGGCTTTAATAAAGGATGCTGGCCATACAGTTGTAGAGCCAGGAACCATTACATGTTTGGGCGTAGGCCCTGATTTAGAGGAAAAGATTGATAGAGTGACTGGAAAGCTTAAGATGCTTTAAAATAAAAACATTAAAATGGATCAACTTCAATTAAAACTTTTATCAACCATTAGTGTGGTGGTAATTTTACTAGTTTTAGGTACTATCGTATATATGAACCTAGAAAATTGGAGTGCTGTTGATGCTCTTTATTTTTCAGTATCAACTCTTTCAACTGTTGGTTATGGCGATTTATACCCGACAACTGATGCAAGCAAATTGTTTACTGCGTTTTATATAATTATTGGAGTTGCGATTGTTTTATACGCTTTTGCACTTTTAGCCGGTCATTATTTTGATGCACAACATCCTTTACTTGAGTCAAGATTCTTAAAAGCTATTGGTAGAGTCTATAAGAAAAAGGGTGATAATAAATATGTTGAGCTAAACCTTAAAGCAGAGGAAAATAATAAAGAAGGATAATTTTTTAAATAACAATAAATTCTAAATGTTTTATGGGCCTATAGCTCAGTCTGGTACTTTGCGTAAGCCAAAAGTTTGCGCGAAGCGGAAAAGAGCACAAGACTCTTATTGCCAACAAAGTTGTCAATCCGTCAGCTGTTGGCTGAAGTAATCTTGGGGTCTGGGGTTCGAAACAGCTTTTTTGCATTCGGCAAAAAACCTGGGAAAAAGATTCAAATGACCGAACGTCATTTGAACTGGATTTTGCTTCGCAAAATCAAAGAAGCTGGCGAAAGTCCCTATGGGCCCATTTATTTTCTAACCAACTCCTGCAGCACATTATAGGCTTTCATGGAATCTTTTTTGCTTAGAATAAAAGTCAGTTCTGTCATTGTGGAGACTATTTCAAAGATGTTTATTTGCTCCCATGCAAGCTTTCTTATTGCAGTGAATACTGCTCCAGGAGTTTTAAAGAAATCCTTGCCTTCGAAAATGATTGTCAAGGCAACCAAATCAAATTCTTTGTTGAGGATTTTTTCCCCTTTTAGAAAATTTATAAGCTTTTCCTTATATTTACCATTGGAAACTATGCTTACTTCATTGCTGCCTAAAATAATGTTTAATGTATCTCCTTTTTCAAAATCAACTAAGCTGTAAATATTTTTTATTTTATTTAATAGAGTATTTGATTTGATTAGGTTGAAATCCATAATACTCGTTCTCATTATGATTTCTCCCTGAAACTTAAATTTTCTAATGTTTTTATCGAAACTATGCAGCTCCTCTTCATACCTTCTTAGAGCCATTACAATTGCAGATTCCTTTACTTTTTTTCCCAGCTCTTGTTCGATTTCCGGTTTTAGCTGCTCAGCAAGATTCCCATGACTAATCAGTTCCTTGCTCATTGCTTCCAATAAAAAAGAATTTTCACTTACAGCTTTTTTTACTAAATGGCTTACAGTCACCATTCCAAATCACCTTTACTTAATTTGTTACTATAATAACATAATGTTTATATAATATATAAATGTTTCTATTTCAATGCCAGATGCATTCAGAAAAAGATTAATGAGAATGGTAAACAATAATAATGGAGATGAAAGAGAAGAAAATTTCTCCGATAATTTTTATAGTTTTGAGGATTTGATGAAAGAGTTTGGGGAGAAATAGATATTTCTTAAAATGGTAATTGCAGCTAAATTTGGGGGTAGCTCTGTAAAAGATGGGGCTACATTAGAGCATATAATCGATAACATCATCTTACAAGATAGTAGAAGAAGGGTAATTGTTTTATCAGCCCCGGGTAAACTAGAAAGTAATGATATAAAAGTTACAGACCTGCTCATAGAGCTAGGAAACAGTTATTATAAATCAAAACAATATCCAGAGAAACCTGTTGAAAAAATTAGAAGCAGATTTTATGATATTGTAGACCATTTTGGCATTGAACGCCATTTTTTATATTCTCAATTTGGCTCATTAAGCAGGGCAATAATAAAAAATAATTCTAACATTGATGAATATTTAGATGGGATAAAACCTTACGGAGAAATAATAAATTCAGAAATTGCTGCTGAAGTGCTAAGGAGGAAAGGCATAAATGCTAAAGTTTATCGTCCTGAAAATATTGGAATGGAAATAGATGGTAATTTTGGCAATGCAAAACTTAAAGAAAGTTCATATCAAAAAATTGCTGAAAATCTAAAACCAGTTTTAGAAGAAACTGGTGAGATAATTATAGTCCCTGGATTCTATGGTATTAATGAATCAGGCAACTTTACAACCTTTCAAAGGGGAGGTTCTGATTTAAGCGGAGCTATATTAGCTAATGCAGTAGATGCTGAATTGTATGAAAACTGGACAGATAAAGAGGGTATACTAAGAGCAGATCCAAGGATTATAGACAATCCCAATATCATTAGGAATATGACTTATAGGGAGGCAAGGGAATTAGCATATTCCGGAGCAGAAATATTGCATCCAGATACCTTAATACCTTTAATAGACAAGGGCACACTATTACACGTTAGGAATACATTTAATCCAAGGAACGAAGGTACATACATTAGTTCAAATAAAGAGCCTAATGGAAATGTTGTAGAAGGTATTGCCCATAAACAAGGATTTACTGTTTTGTATATGGAAAAGACAGGAATGAATGAAGAAATTGGATATCTAAGCAGACTAACAAAAATTTTTGATGATAATAAGGTTTCTATAGACCAAATAACAACAGGCATAGATTCTGTATCAATAGCAGTAGCTTCCAATGGCCATAATAGAAACATAAATGCAGTCAGAGATGAAATTATAAATGCAGGTTTAGTTAATGACCCCAATGATGTTGAAGTGGGGTATGATAAATCCTTAGTTTGTGTTGTTGGAGAGGGCATGAGGCATACCCCCGGAGTATTCGAAAAAGTTTCAGGAGCTTTAGCATCTAAAAAGATTAATATTGAAACCATTTACCAAGCATCTGAAAGAAGTATCATTTTTGGTTTGGATCAAAAGGATGCTGTGAATGCTGTTAAAGCAATCTATAATCTGTTTTTTGGTAACACAACAAAATGAGCAGATAATAATCCCTGCATTTGCAAAATATTTATAAAAACAGAAATTTATTCTGAAAATAATGAAGGAAAATAGTAATAGTGAAGAAGAAAAAGAACTATTCTGGGCAGATCAATTAGCAAAACAAATAATTGACAGGGAAAAATTTCATTATCTTGACAAGAAAATCCCGAAGTTTGACGTTTTTACAGTAAAAACCTCTGCCTCGTTATCCGGAATTTTACATATTGGGAGGTTAAGCGATACAATTAGGGGAGAAACTGTTTATAGGGCATTAAAAGATGCAAAAGTCAAAACAAAATTAATTTGGGTTGCAGAGGATATGGATCCTTTAAGAAAAGTACCGAAAAATGTTCCAAAGGAATTTGAAAAATATCTTGGAATGTCTGTGACTGATGTACCTGACCCTGATGGCTGTCATACTTCTTATGCAGAACATTTTAAAGCTGAATATTTTAAAGTTGTTGATGAATTTGTTTCAGCAAAAATGGAAAAATTTTCCATGAGGGAAGAATACAAAAAAGGGAATTTCAATAAATACATAAAAAAAATCCTTGAAGAGGCTGAGGAGGTAAGGGAAATACAAAATAGGTACAGGACAAATAAACTTGCTAAAGGATTTATTCCCTGGAAGCCTATATGTGATAACTGCGGTAAAATTGTTACGACAAATGTTAAAGAATTTTCTGATGGTATTGTGAAATATCAGTGCAAAGATTATGAGTTTGAAACTACCACTGCTGTTGGATGCAATCATAAAGGTGAAAATGATCCTTTAAAGGGCAATGGAAAGCTGCTGTGGAAATCAGAATGGGCAGCGCAATGGGCGCATTGGAATATTGTAAGTGAAGGTGCTGGAAAAGAATATCAAGTTCCTAATAGCGCTTTTTGGGTTAATGCAGAAATTGCTGAACGCGTTTTGGGATTTCCAATGCCAGAACCTATTTTTTATGAGCATTTGATGATTGACGGAGAAAAAATGTCTGCTTCTTTGGGTAATGTTGTTTATCCCAAGGACTGGTTAGAAGTTGCTAATCCAGAGCTTTTGAAGTTTTTTTACAATAAAAGGATAAATAAGACAAGAAGCTTTTCTTGGAAAGATTTGCCTAAGCTTTATGACGATTATGACATGCATATTGATGTTTATTTGGGTAAAATTAAATTAGACAATAAAAAGGAAGAGCATCATATGAAAAGGCTTGTTGAAATAAGCCATGTCAATGAAATAAATCCTGCCGCTATTACTTTTTCTCATGCAGCCATGGCTGCACAAATAGGTCCTACTGATGAGGATATCATAAGAAGTTTGGAGAAAACAGGGCATTATAATAAAAAGATGCATAATACTATTTTTGAAAGAATTAATAAAGCAAAAGTATGGTTAGAGAAGTATGCTCCAGATGATGTCAAGTTTACTGTGCAGGAGGAAGTTTCAAAAGATTTGAAATTGAATGATAAAGAGAAAGAAGCTTTACAGTTAGTTGTCAAGGCGTTGAAAGAAAAAGAATGGAATGAGAAAACTTTGTTTGAGGAATTCTATGATATATGCAAGAAAGTTGACGTTAAAAATACTGATTTTTTTAGGGCCGCATATAACATTTTATTGAATAAAGACAGAGGACCTAAACTAGCTCCTTTTATACTTGCTTTAGGCAAGGAGAAAGTTATTGAATTGTTTGAGAAGGTCTAAAAACCAAAAAGCAGCGAAAACCAACAGATTAACTGACACGGTTTTCTGGGTTTTTGGTTTCTAAAACCAAAAAGCTTATATATGAGTTATTACTTAAGGATAGTTACAAATAGTATATTTTGAAAATATTGCTAAAATTGGAACGAAAGGTTTATATTTAACAAAGCAGGAGTTTTATATTTAAATTAAACTCTTAAGGTGATTTAATATGGATGAAGCAGAATTTGAAGCAATGAAAGTATTACTGGATAAAAAGAAAAAATTACTTGATACCACAGAATTAGTCCATAGCGAAGCTTATGATAAAGTAGTGCGTGAATTGTTAATGGACGAGAATGATAAAGTTGATTATTCTAAATTAAAAGATTCAGATATGCAACTAAAATTTGCTGATAAGTTAAAAGAGCATTATTTGAAAGCTGCTAAAGGAGCTTTGAATGTTAAGGAATCAAAAGGAGAACTTGAAGATGAGATGCTGCTTCAGGCATATACTGGAGCTACAAGTGAATATTTTAGAACAGCTATTTCTGAGCTCAAACATAGGTACACTAAAAAAACACACAATGAGCGATCAGGTAATTTATTAGATGCACAAGACAAACAACTAACTCCTATAGTCTATAAGAAAGTTAAAAATGAGGATATAGAAGATGTTATTAAACATGTAGGAGCTGAAAAGTATATTGACCATAAAAAGGTTACTAGGGATCATGCAATTGAACTTTTAAAAATGCATTACGAAACAGGCGTGACACCAAAAATGGTTGAACATCAAGATTTTTATAAAAAGTAACTAAATAACTCTTTTTCTTTTATTTTTCTTCTCTTAAAAACCAAAAGGTTTATATACTAGGTTTACCACTTCTAAATGGTTACAATATAGAGTAAAGAATGGAATTACATATGAGTCGCGGAACTATGAAAGTAGATGGTATTCATTTCTATGGACCTAATAGTCATGGGGCTCCATCAGATTGGAGTTCTTATGGTGCTAAAGAAGCAATGTATTCTAAATTTCCTATAAACATTGGTTTTGACAATAAGCCAAGTATTGCTGCTGACTGGTTTGAGTTAATGAAATTTTCTTATAATCCTCATCCAGTTATTTATGGAGAAGGTAAAAAAGGTTTTGTTGTTTCTACAGCGAATAATAAGGTTCTTGTCGATGCAAAAGATATGGAGAAGTATGGCGCTATTTACAATCAGGATGAAAGCATGTTTAACATGGATAATTGGAAAGCAGCAGGTGAACTATGCCATACCATAAGGTATGAAATAAAACCAACTGGAAAAAGCGGATTTTATGAAGGTGAAGAATATGTGCCTGATTACAGCAAATTTGGAATGACAAACATAAATGTTCCTATTCATAGATGGTCTGGGAAGAATATGGATATAAATAAAGTTGGAATTGCCTCTTCACAAATACAAAATCTCTGGCAGGATCATAGGGATGTTATCTATAACCCTGTGAGATCAAGTTATAATCCTGAAACAGAGGCATATTTAAACAAATTATTTTCGAAAAGATTTATGTCACCAGGGAAAATTGATGTACTAGGTGTTGAAGACATGAGTGCAGTTGCAGCAACTTATAATCATAATGGGGATTCAACTCTAGTTGCATCAATAGATATATATCAAAAAGCATCTGATATAGCAAAAAAATATGGTTTAACAGGAAATAAAGCAGTACAACTTGCAAAAAAAGCAATTTGGTACCATGAGCTTTACCATGTAGCTGATCGTAATAAATTATTAACCAGAAGTATGAAGGAAGTTAATGTTGGAGAGTTTTTAGCTGAATTGTTTAGTGAAAGAGCAGGTATTGCAGATGGAAATTCAGCTTATAATGCAGCTTTGGCAAGATACAATAAAAATTATGCAAAAGGCTGGAGAAAATTTGGTTTAAACTCTATAATTGGCAATTTAGTGAGACAATATGCGCTAGAAGCAAGAGAAAGGGGAATGAGTGATGCAGAGGCAAGAGAGTATGCTAAAAATAAATTAGGAGAAGAGTTTGAAGAGTTAGATGCAAGTGAATTAGAAGAGATTGTTGAAAATGAAGAAGTTAGTAAGGAAGAGCAACTGGAAGCTATAGAAAATAAAAAAGAATATTCAAAAAAAGAAATGAATGAAGAAGATAGTCAGGAAGAACCAGATGAAGAAAAATCAAATGAGGCAGAAGAACCTGCAGATAATGCATCAAGTGATGAATGTTAAATTATTTCTTTTCAATAACCTCATTTAATTTCTTAATTGCTTGTTCAATTTCTTTGCTGCTTAAGCCATGCGCTTTAAATCCGTCTTCTAAACTTTCGAAAACAGCCACATGGCAGCCAATGCAATGAAGACCAAAACCCATTAAAGTTTCAACTGCCTGAGGGTATTTTTCAACGATTTCTCCAATTAAAGTATTTTTTGTTATTTTTTGTTTTATTTTTGCCATCAATAGATAAATTGGATAAATAAGTATAATATAAATGTTTTTATTGCATTGCTGCGTTTTATACTGCGAAACCTTTAAATATCGCGTTTTGTTCTGCTTTTACTATGGCAAAGAACATCGCAGTTATAGGGATGCAGTTTGGTGATGAAGGCAAAGGCAAAATAATAGATTTTCTTGCAGAAAGCGCAGATGTTGTTGCAAGGTTCAATGGCGGCAATAATGCAGGCCATACAATCATTGTTGGAAATAAAACAGTTATTGTGCATTTAACCCCTTCAGGCATATTGCACAAGGGAAAAATAAATATCATAGGCAATGGTGTTGTTGTTGACCCGAAAGTTCTGATTGAGGAGATTGAAGAATTAAAAAAGAAGGATATTAAGGTCACTCCAGATAATTTGGTTGTAAGTGAAAATGCTCATATAATTCTGGAAAAGCACATTAAGGAAGATAAGGAAAAAAATAAGGGCATAGGTACAACTGCCAGAGGCATAGGGCCTGCTTATACAGACAAGACAGCAAGAACAGGTTTGAGGCTAATGGATTATGTAAATCAAAATAAAAGTTCTTTGAAACCTTTTGTAAAAAACACAACATTGCTTGTTAATGAACTGATTGATAAAAATAAGAAGATATTGTTTGAAGGCGCACAGGGAACTTTATTGGATATAGACCACGGGACATACCCTTATGTCACTTCTTCGAATGTCATTGCAGGAGGAGTCTGCACTGGCCTGGGAATTGGGCCTAAAAAAATAGGAAATGTAGTGGGAATTATAAAGGCATATATAACAAGGGTAGGCAATGGTCCTATGCCAACAGAATTAGACGACGAAATAGGAAAGCAGATACAGGAAACAGGAAAAGAGGTTGGAGCAACTACTGGAAGACCAAGAAGATGCGGCTGGTTTGACGCTTTAATAGGCAAATATGCTGTTATGGTTAATGGAGTGGATGCAATCGCCTTAACAAAAATGGATGTCTTATCTGGCTTGGAGAAAATAAAGATATGCATCGGCTATAAGTATAATAATAAAATCCTAAAGAATTTTACAACTAATATACAGGTTCTGGAAAATTGCGAGCCTATTTATGAAGAATTACCTGGATGGAAGGAAAATCTGGGTAACATAAAGAAATTTGATGATCTTCCGGAGAACGCCAAAAAGTATATCAAAAGAATAGAAGGATTGCTTAATGTTCCTGTATGCATTGTTTCTATAGGACCTGAAAGAAGCCAGACTTTGGTTCTGAAAAAAGAATTTTTGTTCTAATACCTCTCTAAACTAATCTTCCCTTTGCTTGCCTTGATTACAACATCTTCATTCTCATTAAACTTTGACAAACTTGTTGCTATTTTTGGAAGCAGAATTCTTTCTGACCTGAAATCAAGGTTTGTAATAATCTGCTGTTCCTCACCTTTTTCCCCTGCTTTACCAACGCCTAAATCCGTGAATATTTTAGAAGTTTCTGTTGTTTTTCCTTT
>JAZDMC010000075.1:0-4238 GCA_043801325.1 Candidatus Woesearchaeota archaeon
TGTAGGCCGGGCTAGAAACGCTATGATTGGAGATTCAATTGCAAGAATCCTTAGATTTCAGAAGTATAATGTTGAAGTTCATTATTTTGTGAATGATATTGGAAAGCAGATTTCTATGCTTGTTTTAGCTGCCAGAAACAAGAAAAATCCAAAATTTGATGAGCTTCTAAAAATTTATATGGATATTGCTAAAAAAGTTGAGGAAAATCCTGAACTGGAAAAAGAAGTTCTGGATATCTTATTTAAGCTTGAGGAAGGGGATAAAAAAATAAAAAGTGAGTTCAAGAAAATTGTTGATGTTTCTATTAAAGGCCAGACAGCAATTTTGTCTGAATTAGGAATCAAATATGATAAATTTGATTATGAATCTTCTTATTTATGGAGCAGGAAAACTCATGATGCATTAAAATTACTGGAAAAGACAGGAAGATTCTTCTTTGACAAAGACAATAGGTTTGTGCTGGATGAACAGGGGTTTGAATTAGGGATGAAAGTTCCTGTTTTGGTCTTAACAAGAGGAGACGGAACTTCATTGTATCCATTAAGGGATATTGCATATGCACTGGATGTTGCCCAAAAGGATAAGTACATAGTTGTTCTTGGAGAAGACCAAAAGCTTTACAGTGAACAGATAAATGCTGCTTTACTGCTGCTGGAAAAAAAGCCAAGAAAAGCAGTATATTATTCTTTTGTGTTATTGGAAGAAGGCAAGATGTCTACAAGAAGCGGTAATGTAGTATTATTGGAAGACTTCATGTCAGAGGCATTAAACAAAGCAAATGGAGAATTAAAGCAGAGATACAAGAAAATTGACAATAAAGCTGCAAAAATAATTGGATATGGAGCATTGAAGTATGCAATCCTGAAAGTAAGCCCTGAGAAAAATGTTATCTTTAACTGGCAGCAGGCTTTGAATTTTGAAGGCGAAACAGCGCCTTACATACAATATGCTTACGCAAGAATAAGCTCTATAATTAAGAAAAATAAAAATACGTTGCCTAAAAAAGCTGATTTTTCATTATTAGACAAAAAAGAAGAAATAGAATTAATTAAAAAATTAGCTGCTTTCCCTCAAATTGTGGAAAAAGTGTCTAATGAACTAAGGCCAAATATCGTTGCAAACTATGCTTATGAACTAGCAAAGCAATTCAATGAATTCTACCATATTCATAATATTTTGAAAGAAGAAGAGAAGATTAAGAAAGCAAGATTATTATTGGTAAATTGTGTTAGACAGACATTAAAGAACAGTTTGAATTTATTAGGGATAGATGTGCTGGAGAGGATGTGAATCCAAACATTTATATAACATTAAAACCTATAAATTAACCAGATAAAATTAAAAAACTATTACGGAGGTGCTAAAATGGGCGGAGACGATGATTGCGGCTGCGGCGGATGTGGCAAATAAATAAATTATTTTTTCTTTATTTTATTTTAAATCCTTCTAGCAAAACTAATAAAACCAGAATGCCCTATTTGCTGGCTTCTTGGCCTTACTTTTCTTCCATCAATTTCCCATTCTCTTTCAAGGATTTCAGAAGTCTTTACATGAACAAAATCTTTATCATTATTTATTTCATTAACAAAATCCGCTGTTTGAGGTATAGTTGGGCTGTAAGAGACTAAAAAACCACCAGTTTTCAAGGCTTTTTTAGCTGCATTAATTGCTTTCCATGGCTCTGGCAAGTCCAACAAAACCAAATCAATATTTTTTTCATCAATTCCATCATAAATATTTTTATTTTTGATTACAATGTTTTTTAAATTTAAAAAATCAATATTGTGTTTTACTATTTTAATGAAATCTTCCCTAATTTCATATGTTACAACTTCTTTTGCAATATTTGCTAAGAAACAGCATAATGCTCCTGAACCAGAGCCAGCATCAACAACTTTGCTTTTATTATTAACCCCTGTCTCTGCTACAATCAAGCCAATATCTTTCAACGGAACTATCTGAGCACCTCTTTTAATTTTTTTATACAAATCAATAAAATATGGGTCAAAAACAGTAAATTCTTTTTTTGTGTTGGAAGTTACCTTAGAACTTTTCTTCAAATCTTCTTTTTTAAAAAATCCATATTTTGTATGGAAGTCGTTATCTTGATCTTTAATCAAGAATTTATCATATTTGCTTATTAAGACCTTTGCCATAATAAAATCTAGAATAGTAAGGGATTTAAAAATATTGTTATAAATTAAACTCTAATAAAAAACAAAAGCAAAATAAAAAAATAAATTTATTTTTTCTTCTTAGCTGCTGGTTTTGCTTCGTTACAGCATGTAGGCTTTGCTAATTTTAAAATGCCCTTTATTATTAATATAACACCAACTAAAACCCACATATCCCATGTTGTGTAAAGCCTTGCTAGAACTAAAACAGCGCCTATCACAATCAACTTCCATGCCCAGCATTTACAATGATCTTCTCCCATAAAAAACACCTCCTTTTATTGAATCTGGAATTATGGAGTATAAAAACTTTACTGAAGAAAAGAACGCGCCAGGGAAGATTCCCACATAAGGGCAGTCTGCCCTTATCAACCCTCAAAGGCTTTCTCACTACGTTCGAAAGAAATAAAACGCGCCAGGGAAGATTCGAACTCCCGACTTACAGCTTGCTTCTAAAATAGAAGGCTGTCACTCTATCCAAGCTGAGTTACTGGCGCATAAGTTTAGATTTAATTATTTGTTTATAAATGTTTATTTAAATCTATGTTGCAGGAAGAAGTTCTAGGTAACAATTTCTTGTATAATAAGGATGATTAATGCTAGAACTCCACCAGAAATAAGGATTGTTCCAGATGCTAAGAGTATCCGCAAATTTGAAGATTCTTTAACAGATTCCCGATAAGATGGAAATGTTTGCATATTATTTGAAATTGTTTGTTGAGTAGCCAACTCCACTGCAGGGTTTATTTGGTAATCATACCAGCCTGTAAAAATCAATATTTGTCTTATTTGTTCTAAAGAAGCGCCTTTTGATAATTGCGATTTTATATAATTAACAAGCCTTGAATCTGTCATATTAACCTCTTTTTTAAGCAATTAGAAAATTAGTATATAAAAACGTTTTGAATCTTTAAATTAGTTGACATTGGAGTCAACACTTAAATATATATTTTCTATTATATAATCAATCCGAAAGCTTTATATATAGCTAATATAGACATTTGTATACTAGTTTATTAATCCCTTCATGTCAAAAGGGGCATAAACGGTATCATATACGAGGACAAAAAGATTTTATCTGTTGACCTTTCACGTATGATATCAAGCCCCTTTTGCCTTTATATAAACTAATAAAATGGAACCAGAACTAAAAAACTTTACTGAAAACATAGATTCCTGGATTAAGCAAATTAGGAGAGAATTTGCGAATTTCTCAGATTTACCTCCAGTTGTGAATGAGAATACTGATAACATACAGCACAATTACGAGCTGATTTATGAGTTAAAGGACCAAATTGAAGAGTTAAAGCAGGAGGTAAATGCATTAAAGCTAATACAAATAATCAGCCTTAAAAACGGCAAAGAACTCCAGCATAAAAGAATCAGCTAATTTCATTTACTATTTTCTTTAAAACACTATCTATAGCTACAAAGAGGTTTCTTTCCACAACCTCAGAAACAAAAGGCTTTCCGTTATTAATAAGCTTTGCATGAATTTCATATTTTTCACTTTTTTCTGTTTCATGTATTGGCTTCATAGTAACGCTTAGCTTCTCAAACTTGTCAGAGATCTCAGACATTCTTCTGACATAATTGCCTATTATCTTCTTTAATACAACCATGGAAGCAGAATCAATATCTCTGAATCCGGCAAGCTCTATGTTCCCACCTAACTGCATAAAATCATCCATGATGGTCCATTATAATCTAATGCAAATTTTGATTGCGGTGTTTAAATAGTTTTTGTTTATTTTTAGAAATTGAAAAAATAGCGGGGAGTGGATTTGAACCACTGACCTGAGGGTATCACAGAGATGCATATGAGCCTTCCGTACTAGCAGGTCACTAGCTCTCCGGGCACTCCTGACTGCCCTACCCCGCTGTATGAAAATTAAGAATTAAAGCTTGTTTAAAAAGATTGCTAATAAAACTAACTTATTTTTTCTCGAGAATCTGGTTATTTTCATTTAAGTTTACGAAAATAACTTCATCACCTTCATTTAATTCATCAATCAATTCTTTAGGAGCAATTGCATCCAATGTTTCATAGCTTACGGTATCCA
>JAZDMC010000067.1:0-21050 GCA_043801325.1 Candidatus Woesearchaeota archaeon
TACTTGCAGCAAAAGCAGGCTCTTATTTTGTAAGCCCCTTCTTAGGAAGATTAGACGACATTGGCCAGAATGGAATAGAACTTGTCAAAGAAATAAGGCAGATATTTGATAATTATGATTTCAAAACAAAGATACTTGTTGCAAGCATAAGAAGCACAGAGCATGTAAAAGAAGCAGCAATGATAGGAGCAGATATTGCAACAGTGCCATTTAAAGTATATGAACAGTTATTTAATCATTCCTTGACAGATAAAGGGATTAAGAGTTTTCTGGATGACTGGGATAAGCTGCAGAAAGATCTGAAGAAAAAATAAATTAATTTCTGATTCCATTTAAAACAACAATATATTTAAATTAATACAATACTTTCTAGTTAAATATGGAAATAGAAAAAATTATTGCTACATTGCATACTTTTGAAAGAAAAGTGCTTCCTGTTTTAAAAGATACAAGTTCATTCGAAAAAATAGCAGAAAAAACAAAGCTGCAGAAAGTTGAGGTAATGAGGGCTTTGCAGTGGCTTCAGAACAAGAAAATTATCAGGGTAAATAAAACCCTGAAAGAAGCTGTCCTGCTTGATGAAAACGGTCTGAAATATAAAAATAATGGCCTTCCAGAAAAAACATTTCTTGGAGAATTAGCTAAGGGGCCGTGTTCTTTAGATTCAATAGAAAAGAGGTCAAATCTAAGCAAGCAGGAATTAGGAATAAGCCTCGGAATTTTAAAATCAAAAGCAGCAATTGAAATAAAAAAAGAAAAAGAAATTATCATATCAATAACAGATAATGGCAGAAAGCTTCTTGAAAAAGGCTTTCCAGAAGAAGATTTCCTAAAAAAAGATTTTCCAATAAGTACATCCGGACTGAAAGATTTGGACAAGCTGTCATTTGAGAACCTAAAAAAAAGAAATAAAATTCTGAAAGTAAATATTGCAAAAATAATAAATGCAGAGCTAACAGAAACAGGGAAAAAAATAGTTGAGCATGGAATAAAAGACTCAGCAACAATAGACAGGCTTACATCATCTGTAATAAAATCAGGAGAATGGAAAAACAAGAAACTAAGAAGCTATGACGTTAAAATAAATGTGCCAAACATTTCTGGAGGAAGAATTCATTTTGTTAACCAAGCAATCCAGTACATAAAAAGAATATGGCTTGATATGGGCTTTAAGGAAATGACTGGGAACATGGTGCAGACATCATTCTGGGACCTGGATTCATTATTTGTCCCTCAGGACCACCCGGCAAGAGACATGCAGGACACTTTTTACATTAAAAATCCAAAATATGGGAAGCTTCCAAAAGAACTGGTAAAAAGAGTAAAAGCTACTCATGAAAACGGCTGGACAACAGGAAGCAAAGGCTGGCAGTATAAGTGGTCTGAACAGGCTGCAAAAGAAAATCTACTAAGAACACATACTACAGTCTTATCAGCACAAACAATAGCAAAACTAAAAAAAGAAAGCCTGCCGGCAAAATTCTTCTCAGTAGGGAAAGTTTTCCGTAATGAGACATTATCATGGAAATCATTGTTTGAATTTATACAGGTAGAAGGGATTGTTGTAGATCCTAATGCTAATTTCATGAACCTAAAAGGATACTTGAAAGAATTCTTTGCAAAAATGGGGTTTCCTGATGTAAGGATAAGGCCAGCACATTTCCCATATACAGAACCTAGCGCAGAAGTTGATGTATGGCACCCCATAAAAAAACAATGGGTGGAGCTTGGAGGTTCAGGAATTTTCCGTCCAGAAGTTGTAAAGCCTCTGCTCGGAGAAGCGGTTCCTGTTCTGGCATGGGGTCTTGGAATGGAAAGGACAATTATGGAATACTATAAAATTACTGATGTAAGGGATGTTTACAAGAATGATCTAAAACAATTAAAAGAAGCAAAAATATGGATGAAATAGAATGCCAACAATAAATATTAACAGAAAAGTCTTTGAAAAACTTGTAGGAAAAAAACTTCCAACAGAAAATCTAAAAGACAGAATCAGCTATCTTGGAACAGACTTGGAAAGCGTAGATGAAAATGAAATTGTTGTAGAAATATTTCCAAATAGGCCGGATATGCTTTCTGTACAGGGCTTAGCCCGCGCTTTCTCATCCTTTATTGGCGCAAAAACAGGTTTGAGGCAGTATAAAGTTGAGCCTTCAAGAGAAAAAGTAATCATTGATAGCTCAGTTGCTGATGTTAGGCCATATACAGCATGCGCTATAGTTAAAAATATGCAATTTGATGATGAAAAAATAAAAGAGGTAATTGACATACAGGAAAAGCTGCATATAACTTACGGCAGAAACAGGAAAAAAGCAGCAATTGGAATTTACCCATTTGAAAAAATAAAACTGCCTATAAGGTTTACAGCAAAAAAGCCAGAGGAAATTAAATTCCAGCCATTGGAATTTCCAAGAGAGATAAATGGAAGGCAAATTCTCAGTCAGCATCCGGCTGGCCGTGATTACGCGCACTTACTGGATGGTATGAGTAAGTTTCCTATTTTTATTGACGCAAATAATGAAATATTATCAATGCCTCCAATTATAAATTCGCATAAAACAGGAAAAATTTCAGAAAAAACTAAAGACGTTTTCATAGAATGCTCAGGCTTTGACTTCAATGTCTTAAAAAAATGCCTTAATATGATTGTAACAGCTTTGGCAGAAATGGGAGGAAAAATTTATTCTATGGAATTAATCTACGGAAACAAAAAAATAATTTCTCCAGATTTAAATCCAGAAGAAATCAGGGTAGATGTCAGTTACATCAACAAATTATTAGGCTTAAACTTAAAAGAAAATGAAATTAAAAGATTATTTGAAAGAATGGGTTATGGATATAGCAATAAGCATGCCATAATCCCGGCTTATAGGGCAGATATAATACATCAAGCAGATTTGGCAGAAGACATCGCAATATCATATGGATATGAAAACTTTGAATCTGTAATTCCGAATGTAGCAACAATTGCGCAAGAGGACAAATTTGAAATATTCAAAAATAAAATATCCAATCTGCTGGCTGGATTGGATTTAATAGAAACAAGCACTTATAACCTTACAAATAAGGACTTCCAGTGCAGAAGAATGAATATAGAGGTGCCTTTAATAAGCCTGGCAAACTCAATATCCTCTGATTATGGTGTTTTAAGAGCATGGGTTCTGCCGTCTTTAATGGAAATCTTAAGGAACAATAAACATTATGAGTATCCGCAAAAAATATTTACAATAGGCACAATTTTCAAAGAAAACATTAAATTTGATACAAATATAGGGGAAAATGACAGGCTTGCAATAGCCATTGCGTCTGAAAAAACTGATTACACAAAAATAAGGCAAATCCTGGATTACCTATTCAGAAGCTTAGGCTTAAAATATGAAATAACTGAAGCAGAGCATAAGTCGTTTATTGAAGGCCGTCTGGGCAGAGTTCTTGTAGACGGAAAAAAAGTGGCTTACATTGGAGAAATAAACCCATTAGTATTGCAAAACTGGGAACTAGAAGTTCCAGTGGCGGCATTTGAGTTGAACTTAACAGAGCTATACGGTGTAGTTAATAAGTAACTCAATTATTTCTTGACAGGCTTTGAGTTTTTACCCTTCTTTACATCTTTTTTCTGGTTTTGCTTCACTGTTTTCTCCTTATTCTCTTCCTTCTTCCCATCAACCAAACCAGCTTTTTCTTCCAGGCTCTCTCCTGCATTTTCTTTTGCCATTTCCTTTTTTGATTCCTTTTTCTTTAACCCAAACATACTCCTTGATTTTTTCTTCTCTTCTTTCTGCTCTCTTAACTGTTCAGGTGTTTTTCTTTTTTTAATCGGCTTCTCGGTTTTTTGCTTCGGCTTTGTTTCTCTAACCATTATGTCTAAATCCTTCAATACATTAGAAACATCTTCATGGCTTGCATTCTTCTTTATTTTAACAACTTTTTCTAAAGGCTCTAAATGAAGAATATTGCATTTTCTCCTTCTTGTTTCACCATCTATCAATACAAACTTGTTATCAAGAATATCGACGATAACACATTTTAAGCCAGCGTCCCTGCCAGCAGTTTTTATGCATAATCTTCCTATTTCAATCATTTTTCCCTCCAATCTCCATCTTAAGGTTATGTCACCATAAACCAAGGAGATTTCTTTGTTATTTTTTATTAATTATTTTTATTAACAATTATTATTGTTTTAAATTTAAAATTTTATTATTATGCTGGATAAATATTTTCTAATAATAATAAACTAAATTATTAACCAAATAATCATGAAAGCATTTCTGAACTTTATTTGATTTTTAATATTGTTTTATTGTGACCTCGCTCTCTCTACAATCAGGACTCTCATGCATTTGCTGCACAAATTGCCGCCATAAGGCCTTTCTGGTCTTTTCTTAGTCTTTGGCAGATTATGCATCTTAATAGGCCTTTCTCTTGGAACTCCTTTAAGCAAAGCCCCGCACTTACCGCATTTAGCGTTTCCAGGCTTCCTCTCTTTGTAGTGTAAAGCTGTTCTTCCCCCAGGTACTTTTACCTGTAGCCTTCTTAAAGTCCTTGATCTTTTATATGGTTGTGGCATAGCTTGCGGAAAATGAAAAACATTTATAAAGCTTTTGCATTAGAAATCTTTATATACCTAATAACCCCCTCAAAATTTGATAGAATGAGATCAAAATCACGTAAGTGTTTCAATAAAAGGGGTGTAAGCCCGCTAATAGCGACCATTTTGCTAATTTCTTTTGCTGTAGCACTAGGAACTGTAGTGCTTAATTGGGGCAGGAATCTGGAAATTTCAAAACCAGGAGATAAATGCGCAGGAGTAAGCATAAAAATTAGGAGCATAGATAGTACAGAAGCATGCTATTCTATTTTAGGGCAAAAGGCATATATCCATTTTATTATGGATAACAGTGGAAACACCAATATTGACGGATTGAGCATATGGATTATTGGAGAAAAAGGGACTAGCTTACAGGATCTTAATGACATCTCTATAAAAAAAGGAGAACTTTTGAATATTGATGATCAGTCAATAATGTACGACCTTATTAATTATGGAGTTATAGAACATATACAATTCATACCAAAAATTAAAATCGATAACTTGATAGACACATGTGTAAAAAGTTCTGTTAAAGCAAAAAAAATAGGAATTTGCAGCAATTAAATCCTAATAAACTTTGATTATTTTTCTTACAATCATGCTAAAAGCTATTGAAAAGATTATATAAGTTCCTAACCATCCAATTTTCCATCCAAAAATATTGAGAACCTTTTTTGGTGTATGCTCTATTTCTATTGTTTTTACAATACCGTCTTTTACAGCCTTTATTGGTTCTTTGTACTTATTCCCTCCAGCAATTAAGACTTCTTTTGTGTACTTATGCCCATCAAAGATATATTCGAGAAGATATTCTCCTTCCCCCCCCTTTAAAACCCACTTAACTATGCTGTTATCAATTTCTTTTTTTATATCCCCACTAATCTCAATTCCTTTAGGAACGCTTAACTCTATTATGCCATTAACATTTTTCTCAAAAACAACAGTTGTTGTAAATTCCTGTCCAGGTAATATTGGATCATAGGCAAAATTTGCAGTCATCCACCCAAAAATTAGGATTATTGGAATAAATGTGTATATCATACTTCTAAAGGACTGCTTCATATATTTCATATTTGTCTGCATAACCTGCTTCTGGATCTGCATAGCCTTTTCAGGCTCCTTTCTTAATGCCTTCATCTCTGCTTGCATCTCCTTCATCTCTGTCTTCAATCGCTTCATCAAATCCTGGTCTGTTGCAAATTTAGTGATTAAGGTTATAATCAACGAAATTAAAAAAGAGAGAAAAACCAAAGCCCATATAGTAGGCAAATTAAGCAAAGGAGAAAAAATAGGATTTAACAAATTTTCAAGAACCATTTACATACCTCCCATAAATTTTCTCATCATCGGATTCATATCCATCATATGTTGTTTTGAGATTTCCTCATAAAGCTTGTATACAATCATTACTGCAAGCAGTATGCCTGTACCGCTGCTTAAAGTCCCGGTTACATCAGCAAAACCAGCCAAAAAACCCACTGCCAATCCGCCCATTATGGTTAAAGGCCATATATACCTGTTAAGCAGCCTTTCAAGAACCCTTTCGTCCCTTCTAAATCCAGGAATTTGCAAACCAGATGACATCATATTCTTAGCTTGGCTTCTGGCATCCATTCCCGCTGTCTGAACCCAAAATATGCTAAATATCATTGCCCCCACCATAAGGAATAATATATAAAAAAGAGACTGCAGGTATGGTTCAAAGCCCACAAAAATTGTATTTTGCTGGATTATAGTTCTTACTAAATTTATCGGCTGCACCCAGTAAACAAATCCGCTGACAGCATGCCCTGCGCTATTAAAAGTTCCTAGTAAGGGAATACCTTTATTACTAAGAAAACTTCCTAAAAGCTGAAAATTTGCAATCAGCGCAGAAACTAATATGACTGGTATGACACTCGTATAAAAAAATGATAACGGCCATCTCACTCCATGGCCCCTAACCATGCCAAATGATAATGGTATTTCGACTTTCATTGCCTGAGCATAAACTACCATCATAAAAATCAAGACTGTGAAAATCAAAGTTGCCGCCATAATCCCTGCAGTAATAGGGTCTCCTGCTGCCAAGCTCTGAAATAATGCCGGGATTGCGCCTGCCGAGTATGTCGCTCCTGCAATTCCGCCCGGGCCCTGAAGCCAGTTAAATGCCTGCACAAAAATTCCTTTGCTGACTCCAGCAGCTATGAACAGGCTTATGCCAGAGCCAAAACCCCATTTGCTTACAACCTCATCCATAAACAAGATCATTATCCCGCCTAAAAAAATCTGGAAAATAAGTATTAATTGCAGTTGCGAGTAAAGTGCGGTTCCTATAAACTCGCTTGCTGGAGCCAATCCTCCCATTAAAACATAAATAGCTGCCTCAAATATTATGAAAAATATTGCCATTAATTTTTGCAGTCCCTGGAATGTCTTTTTTCCCTCAGATTTTGTAAGGTCCAGCTTCAAAATTCCAGACCCATTAAGCAGTTGCAATACAATAGAGGCAGTAACTATCGGCCCAATACCCAGGCTTATTATAGAACCAAATTCCGCGCCTAAAATAACCGAAAAAAATTCAAACCTTTCCAATTGGTTATGCCCTAACCCAAACAAAGGCATCACACCTAAAACAAAGAAAATAACCAGAACAATTAAGGTCCATTTTAATTTCTCTTTGAACGATAAAAATTTCTGTGACGGGCCTTCAACTTCCGGCAGATTATTTAAAATTGTGCTCCAAATTGACATTTTGTTTAATAATCAAGAGATTATTTAACTAAAATAACCTCTCCACCCTTGGCCTTTATTTTTTCAATTGCTTTCTTGGAAGCATAAGGAACTGTTATTTTATACTTATTTGTTGCTCTCCCTTTGCTCAAAAGCTTATCAAAACCAAGTTTTTTCAAATCAACAGAAAAAAAATCATTATCCTTGCTTACAGCGTCACTAGGCAATTTAAGTATGTTCTCATCTAAATATTTTATATTTATTATATTTATGTCCTTTGTATTCTTGCTAACAAATCCATATTTTCCAAAATATTTTTCTTTCCATAACGAAGGTTTTTTGCTGTCTGCCCTTTTACCGCTGCCGGCCATTCCCTTGCCTCCTTTATTGCCGCTGCCTCTGCGCTTTTTCTTAGAGCCTTTGCCATGAGTCATACTTCCCCTGTATCTTACAGCTTTTTTCCTTTTGTTTACTGTCATCTAAATCATCCTCATTAAAAGATCATTAATTTTATCTCCCCTATATCCTAAAGCCCCTCCACTCTTAAATGAGACCTTTATTCCCTTTCTCCCATAGCCTTTTTTAGGGCTGTTTAACCTAAAAACTTTTTTTATTTTCTTGCCGTCAATATCTATAAACTTGTTGTAACTTATTTTCCCCTTGCTGTCAGAAACCCTATCCTTATACTCCCGTCTTCTTTTTTCTATTAAGGATTTATACGCTTCATCACTTATCTCGCCCCATGCAACGTAATCTTTAATTTTTTTAATCATGCCCAGATAACTTCCAGTCTTAGGAACAACAACGCAGCAATTCTTCTTAATCAGTCTTAATTTTTTAAGAGTGTCATCAATATCTCTTTTTACTCCAGTAAGTCCCCTAATCCTGATAACCGCAAGTTTTTCCTCGCTGGATTCAACCATTTTGTTTATTTTATCACTCATTTGCAGCTCCCTCTACAACTCCTAAATTTTCGGCAGTTTCTTTTTGCAGTTTTATATCCATAAGCTTTTTTAGAGCATCAAAACAAGCATGAATTAAATTTATCTTTGTGTTAGTCTTTCCAAATGTATGGCTCCATACATCTCTTATTCCAGCAATCTTAAGGACCTTGGCGCATTCTTTTTCAACGCATAACCCTGTTCCTTGTGGGGCAGGTATAAGCTTTATCGTTACTGAACCGCATTTCCCTTCAATAGCAAATGGCACGCTATGGGGATTCTTGCATCCGCATTGCCAGCTTCCGCATCCTCTCAGAATCTTTATAATGTTTTGTTTTGCAGTTCTAATAGCTTTTTCCCTTGCTGGCACAGTCTCTTTACTCTTCCCATACCCAATGCCAACATAACCATTTTCATTTCCAACTATTGCAAGAGTTCCAAATTTAGGTTTATTTCCTTCTTGGGTTTTCTTTTGCGTTTGCCTAAAAACTCTCCTTTGGCCTCCGCCGAATTTTCCTTTAGCTTGGCCTACAAGCAGAAGATCTGTTATTAAATTAGGCATTAATACATCAACAATCTCATGTTCTAAAATTTTAAACCTGTTGTCAAGTATATAATCTATATTGTCAATCTCCCCAGTTTTTACTTTCATGCCTAATAAGGTCTTTGGTTTCCAGGATTCCTTGTCAAACGACCGGCTCCTTGCAACACTACCATGTCTGTTCTTATCTCTGCGTGAGCCTTCTTTCGAGAATTTTTCTTCATTGCATTTTATTTTATTTTCTTCCATTTTGTTCACTTAGGTTCTTTATTTGATGAGATCTTATTTTTTACATCTTCAAAATTTTTAATCATATTTAGAGGATCATTATTATTTTTTAAATAAAAACCAAATTGTTTTTTAAATGATGCATCATCTTTTTTTAATATCCCGGAATAATCTGTTATATGTTTTCCCATAAGCCTCTCTTTGCTTGGTAAAATCTCCTTGCTGTGGGGTATATTTAATCCCGCATCCAGAGCGCCAGCAAGTACAGCATAAATCTTTGAGCCTCTTACTGGTTTGTTAAGCCCAATATCCAAAATAGCATCCTTGATTTTTTCACTTGCGCGCTTTCCAAGCAAAAGCCCCACAAGATACGCAGCAGGAAGATTTCCAGTGCCATAAACCCAGCCAAACTTTTTCAGGTTAGAAGAATGGGAGGATACCTTGACTATGTCCCCTTTTTTATTGTACACTACTATCATAGCTTGTATATTATTTAAAGACTTTCTAACAACAAGTCTTGGTTTGTTAGATGACAATATCTTTAATCTTTTTCTGTAATTTGTAGCTCCGTCTCTCTTTCTCCTAAACTGCACTGTGCGAATATTATCTTTTCTCATTTTATGATCCCCTGCTCTTGTATATATAGCTTAATGTGTCTCTTGCTTCTGAAAAATCCTCCCTTGCTTTTCATGTAAAGAGACCTGTAAGAAGACGTAGTTATAACTTCTTTGTCTCGTAAATTTTTCAAGAATGCTCTCTGCACCCTAATATGGTTAGTCCATCTTTTCTTTTTGCTTAGCCTTGCATGTTTGCCTCCTTTTATAGAACCAGCGCCATGTCTTCTGCCTTTACTTTTCTGTATATTTCTTTTTCTAATCCGGTATCTTGAAATTCCTCTTCTTTTCTTGGCTTTGATAGCATGGTCTTTTATCAGAGATTTTACATCAGCCTTGGTTATGGCCTCTTTTATCTCATCCAGCCTATTGGAATCCAGCCAAATATCATTTTTTGAAGATTTCAAAATCTGTGCAGCAAGCCTTTTTTGTATTTTGAGTTGCATTTTATTTTTCCTTCTTTGTCAAAATTTTATCCTTTTCCTTCTTCTCGGCCTCTTTTTTCTCCTCGCCTTCTACCTTCTCTGCCAATTTCTCATCCTGTTTTCCCTTAGTAGCTGTTTTCTCCTTCTTCTCAGATTCTTTCTCTTTCTTCTCCTTCCTTCTCAAATCTATTTTTTCCTCTGCCTTTTTTATGTACTCGCCAGGGTTTTTTATATTCAAAACTATAAATCCCCCTTCTATAGCTTTTTTCAAAATAGTGATTCTCTTTTTATCTCCAAGAGATGATGAAAGGATTATACAATTCTTTTTTGAGTCTAAGTTTTCCAAATCCCTCATGGACTTAACAAGGCATTGCTGCAATCCGCTTTTATGCAAGTATCTAACTTTTTTTGGGCTTCTATAGCCCGCAGAAACATTTTTAGCCCTGCCCCTAAACTCCAGTCTTATCTTGGAATGCAGGCCTTTAGGTTTCCTCCATTTTATGTGTAATCTTTTCTTTTTATGAGTATCCTGCCTGATAAAATGAGGTTTTTTACTTTTGATTCGTTTTCTTATCTCTAAAAGTTCCTTTATTGACATCATTTCTATTTAACCTCTTTACCACCTTTGGAAATCATCCAAATGCCGTCCTGGAAAATTCTTGTGTCATACCTCGTTCTCCTGGTTAATAGCTCTATATCAGCACTTACCTGCCCAGCAATTTCTTTAGTTGTACTTTCTACAGTAATAAGGTCGCCTTCAACCTTGACAGTTGCGCCAGCTTTTAATTTAAGTGTTCTTGGGACTTTTTCTCCAAGGAAATTTTTTACAATAAGCTGATTATTGCTTACAGAAACATTCATTGGAAAGTGCCCAGAGCATATTTTTAGGACATATTTATGCCCCTCTGACACTCCCCTCATCATGTTTCGCATATGTGCTGCATATGTGTTTATAATCTTTTTATTTACCTTACTGGAATTGGCTGTTGATATTATAGTGCCTTCTTTGTATTCTATTTTGATATTCTTATCTGGAAAATCCCTTTTTGTATCCCCTTTAGAGCCTTTTAAGCTCAATACACTGCCATCTAACTGTGCGCTTATGCCTTCCTTCAATTTAATCTCTACACTCAGCCCTTTATTTTTGATTTCTTTGCCTTTCATTTTCAATAACAATAAGCCAGAAGTTTGCCCCCAATCTTCTTCTTTTTTGCTTCATTATGTGTGATAATGCCAATTGGTGTTGATACTATAAGTATACCCATCCCCTTTGCCAAAAGATATCTTTCCTCAAATTTTTCAAAGTCCTCTTTTTTTAGGCTGTACCGGGGTTTTATTACGCCGCATTTGTTTATCCTCCCTAGGAGGTGTAATTTGATTATATTGCCCCTTCCATCTGCAATCTCCTCAAAATCTCCCACATATTCAGCAGTCTTCATAACCTCAAGCACGGTCTTAATAATTTTTGAAGAGGGCTTAATCTTAGTTTCCCTCTTTCCTGCTTTCTCATCTGTTAAAATTGATGATAATGCATTAGCCAATGTATCATTTAGTGACATTTTAACCTCAATTATATTTTTTAAATCCAAGATGTGTTGCTATATCTCTAAAACATTGCCTGCACATACACAGCCCATAGCTGCTTATATGGCCCCTTATCCTGCCGCACCTGTTGCACCTTTTAAGGGAAAGTCCGCAGCTTCTCTTTTTAGGGGTGTTATGTTTAATGAATTTTTTTAGCTTTACAGGCTTAGCTCTAAGCTGTTTGAATGCCTTTTCATAATTGCTATAAGTCATTTTCATTCCTCTATCTTTAAATTGAATGTGTTTTTCATAAAATCAACAGATTCTTCTCTATTTATCCTATTTTTTTTAGGGATTGCGCACCTTTTTACGGCTCTGCGCTTTATCCTAAATCCATTTCTTCTAAGTGTGATACAAACCTGCAGACCCATAATGCCTATATCCGGGTCATACTTTACACCAGGGATATCAATATACTCGCTTATGCCAAATGATATGTTTCCTTCATTATCAAAATTACTTTCTTGCAGCATATTATCTTTTGCTTCAAGCAGCCTTTTCAACAGCTCCAAAGCATTCTTTTTTCTCAAAGTTAATTTGCATCCTATCGGCAAACCAGGCCTTAACCCCCATTCTTGTATTCTTTTTTTTGTGAAGGTCTTAACAGGGGTGGAACCAGCTATACTCGTTATTACTTTCATACCTTTATCTAGCTTAGCCTGATCTTTTCCAGCACCAATATTTAAGGTGACTTTTTCTATGCTTACTTGTCTCATTGGATTCATCTTAACCTGCCAAGCTAATCAATGGCTTCTCTTTACCTATCGGAAATGCATATTCTTTTAGCGTTTCAACAATATCTCCGGCATCTGTTTTGTATAAAATCCTGCTGCCAATTATATCCTGAACTTTTCCTACTTGGCCAATGTGCTTACCACCTATAAGGTATATCAAAACCCCTTTATCAAGGCCAACATTTTCCTTTATCTCACTCTTTTGGCCTAAAGATAACAGAACAGCATCTCCAATTTTATAGCCCTTTTCTTGTGTAAAAATATTTTTTCCATCATACAAGTTTAATTGTAGCTTTCCCTTGACCATATTCTTGCCTATTATTTTGCATAACTTAAGCCCGCTTTCATCCTTCCCCACCTTAATAAGATTTATTTTTCCCTTTTTGTCTAAAATAACCCTGAAATGTTCATTGACATCATTTAGTGACAGAACATCAAACAAGCCAACAGGGAATTTGTAGTCCTTTCTTCTAATTCCATCAACAGCAACATTCTTTTTTTGGAGTATAAGCTTAACTTCCCTGTTGTTATTTGCGTAATTCAAAATATCCCTAAGAATAACATTTAATGGCAGAGATATGTTTGCCTTATGAGGCCCAGGGCTAGGCTTAGTAATATATTTTATTCCCTTTCTCTTTATGTTCCATGCTTTCGGGGCAAAATATCTTTTCAAGTGTTTTGACATTGTTATTTCCTCACCAAAATTTTATTCCTCTTTTTGTCATCAATGTTCATCTCAGTAATAATCAAATTTGACGGATGTATTGGGTAGCGCGTTTTAGTGCCGTCCCTTTTTGTGATTTCTATGCCGCTGACATAAACCAAAGTCTTTTTTAGGTCAACTTCCTCAATCTTTCCCGTTTTGTTCCTAAACTGGCCTCTTGCTATTTTGACAACATCACCTTTTCTTAGGTTCATGTTCCTCTTATTGTGTTTGTTACGCAGCTCTTTTGAGAGATGGCTGCTGACAAACTTCTGTTTTATATGTAACGGAGCATTATACCTGTACTTTCTCTGTTTTCTGGGCTGTTTGCTTTTTACCCATGATCTTGAAAATTTTGTCTTCATGTAAAACACCTTAAACAACAGTACTTGCTATTTTTGCAATTCCAGGCCATCTTTCACACACTTCTTTGGCTATAGCTCCCTTTAATAGGGTTCCTTTAGGATTGCCTTTTTCATCTTTCAAAACAACCGCAGCATTGTCTTCAAACTTTATTCTTGTTCCGTCATGTCTCCTGTATTCTTTCTTTTGCCTTACTATTACTGCAAAAACAACCTGTTTTCTCATGTCAGGCCTGCCTCTGCGTACAGACGCCATTACTAAATCAGCAACACCTGCTGCAGGAACCCTGCCTTTTGTGCTTTTTCTGCCCATAACTGTAAATACCTTGAGTACCTTTGCCCCCGAATTATCGCAGGTTTCCACTTGGCTTCCAACAGGGATGCCTTTTGTTATTCTTGATTTTATTGCTTGCATTTAATTGTCCATCCTAACTAGGATTAGCATTTTTTCCTTCTGGTTTGTTATCTTCAGATTCTTCTTTCTTGGCTTTGCCCTTGAATTTTGCTTCTTCTTCAGCTTCAATTCTTTCTCTGAATCCTTTTTCTCTTCCTAAAACATTAAGAATAACAAAATTTTTAGTTTTGCTTAAGGGCTTGCATTCCATAATCTTGACAATATCCCCTTCGTGTGCGTCAATGCATGCCGGGTTATGTGCCTTTACTTTACTTTTTCTTTTTTCATATCTTTCATATTTTTTCAAAAAATGCATTCTCTCCCATCCAACAGTTATTGTTTTCTGCATCTTGGCCGATATAACCGTACCTGTAAAAATTCTTCCCCTGCACTTTACACTGCCATGAACAGGGCAATTATTATCATCACATTTGCCCTTAGCATTTCCAACGTTTATTCCCATATTTCCTGATTTCATTTTGTTTTTATTTTACTCCTATATTTTCTATTACCTTCCTATTTGACCTCTATGGCGTCTGGCGAAAAACCAAGGCTTACTAAAATGCCTTTGACTTTATTTTTATGGTCTCCCTGTAGCTCTATTTTGCCTCCCTTTGCGGTGCCTCCGCATGCAAGCTGAGCCTTCAGTTTCTTTGCAAGATCCTTGATGTCAATCTCTTTTTGATCTATGCCTCCAATCATTGTGCAAAATTTTCTGAATTTTTTCTTCTCAAGGAACACTGTTATCAATTGGCTTTCTTTTGCTATTGTCTCACAAACACACAAATATTTCACCAACCCACATTTAGGGCATATTTCAGTCATGCTTTTTTTCCCACCTCTATTTGCTTTATTTTTTTCAAATCTTTTTTATTACCGGCAGTCTGTGAGGTTTTTTCATGGTTTATTGTCAATATCCTTGCCATGGTTTTTTTTATTTTCCGTGATTGTCCAGGATTTTTTAGAGAGGCCCCTATTGCCACCTGGGCATTTATCTTAACCAGCTCTTTTTTTAACTCAAGCATCTTTTCATCGAGCATACTTTTATCCATGCTTCTTATCTCTTTAGTCTTCATCTTCATTTACCTTTTCTGTGTTTTTTTTGCTTGAAGTTTTGTGTTTAGGATCTTTTTTTGGAGTTTTCTTGCTAACTTTCTCATCTTCCTTAATGTCTTCTTCCTTCAATTTATTTTCATCTTTTACTTCCTCAATTTTCTCTTCTTTTTCCTTAATAAGCTCAATCTTATCAGGAAGTTCTGTCCAAGGAGGCATTATACTTACTTTAACACCAACAACTCCTGTTTTAAGTTTTGCCTGGGTATGTGATTTATCAACTCCAACTATAGCTATGTCTCCGCATTTCTTAAGATACCCTGAGTAAAATCTCCATGACTTCGCTCTGCTGCTGGGTATTTTGCCGCTTACTATTATCTCAACACCCAGAGCCCCGGAATTCATGACATCTTCCATAACCTTATGCCCAATTGCTTTAAACTTTTGAGATCCGAATCTCTCTAATGAATCAGTAATTCTCTCACCAACTATCTTAGCATCCAAATTGATATTCTCAATTTCACTTATCTCTATTTGAGGATTCTCAAGCCCAAATCTTTTTTTCAAAGTCTTTGTCAACTCCTTTATGTTCTGGCCTTTTCTTCCGACTATAAGCCCGGGCCTTGATGCATAAATTATAATCTTCTCTCCAAGAGGGGTCTTCACCATCTTTGTGTGGCTGTGCCCAACATTTTTCAGGTTGCTGCTTATGTATTCCTGTATCTGGTATTCCATTACTTTTTGTGCTACAAATTTTCTTTCAATCATTTTTCTGTTTTTTGTTTTTATCTTCTTTCAATGTTTTTTTCTTGGTTTCAGTTTTTTTCTTTTCTGTCTTTTTCTCAGCATTTCTGCCAGCAGCTTTTTCCCGAACAACAATCTCTACATTAGTCCTCTTGGCATCTCTGCTCCTTTTCCTGCCAAAATGTGTAACCTTTGATGCTTTGTTAGCGTTTATATGTGTGATAACCAAATTAGCTGTATTAAGTCCTTTAAACTGTGCATTAGCCTCAACACAGTCTATAAGCTTTAAAATCTCCGTAGAGGTTTTTTTTGGGTATCTCCCAGACATGATATTTTTTTTGTGCCCCATATTCATGTTAAACCTTCTAAACGGAATCGGCGTTGTTAGGCTAATAGCCCCATTCAAAACCTTCTTTGCGTAATTTACATCTTTATTTCTAATGAGGCTGCATATCTCAATACTCTGTTTAAATGAGATAGGCAGTGATTTTCCAAGAGCCCTAGCCATGGTCTCTTTGTTGTAGCTTTTTTCTGAATAGTTAGTTGTCATTTTATTCCTTATTTGACTGATAGTGCAGCGCTTGACCTTGTAGCCCCTATTCCAGGTGCAGAGTGTGCGACCTTGCTCCTTGTCAAAGCAAACTCACCAAGGCTATGCCCAATCATCTCTTCAATAATTATCACTGGAAGGAATGATTTGCCGTTATAGACTTTAATTGTCTTACCAACCATTTCAGGCAAAATTATCATATCCCTGCAATGGGTTTCAATATTACTTTCATTTTTCTTTAATTTTTTAAGTAAAATCTTTTGCTGCTCAGTAAGTCCTCTCTTAAGCCCTCTCCTTTGCCTTGCTGGAAGCAGTTCAGCTAGCTCGTTCAAACTCAGAGTCTTCAATTCATCAAGTGTTTTTCCCCTGTAACTAAATTCTTTTTTTGCCATTTTTCATTTACCTTTTCTTCCCAGTCCTTCTTGGAGCCAAACTGCCTACCTTTCTTCCAGGAGGGGCATTTCTGGATGTTGATGAAGACTGGTTATGTCTAGCACTCGAATGCCCACCAAATGGGTGATCCACTGCATTCATTGATGATCCAGAGACATGAGGCCATAGTTTGTTCCTTGCTTTCATAGCATAATATCTTGTTCCAGCCTTTAGGAATGGCTTTTCTTTTCTGCCGCTGCCAGCAATTACCCCAATTGTAGCCCTGCATTCAGGCAAAAATTCCCTTCTTTTTGCAGAGGGCATTTCCACAACGATACTATCCTGCATCTTAGTAATTATTTTTGCAAAACCACCTGAAGACCTTACAAATTTTCCGCCATCTCCCGGGAAGGCCTCTAGATTATAAATAGCAACTCCTTCAGGTATGCTTTTTAGAGGCATTGTATTGCCGCTTTTTATGGTAATATTATCCCCCACCTCAACTTTTTCACCAACTCTTACTCCTTCCGGAGCCTGAATCAAAACTGCGCTTCCATCATCATACTCTATTTGTGCAAGAGGCGCACTGTGGCCAGGGCAGTGTATAAAATCAACTATTTTTCCAATTAAGGTCTCTTTTCTATGTGAAGCATATTTGCTTTGCCCCTTGTAGTTAAAGCTTGGAGCCCTATACCTGGGGCCTCCTTTTCCTCTAGCCTGTTGTATTAAATTTTTTCCCATGAACTTTTTAACAAAAACATCGGAAAAACATGTGTGGCCTTCGCTCCCTTTGGTTGCTCAGTCTCACAGATTACCTTAGCCTTTGTTTTACCTCCTCACATTAAACCAAGTTTAGTTGCTATATCAATTGCAGGACTTTCATTTGAAAATTTAACATATGCTTTTTTAACTCCATTTTGTATATATGTCCTTACATTCTCAACTTTGGCTTTAAACATCTCTTCTATAGCCTTTTTTATCATAATCTTATCAGCACCCATATCAACTACAAAAATCAACTTGTTTTGGCTTTCCATCAGCCTTATTGATTTTTCCGTTGACAGCGGATATTTGACTATTTTGTACGGATCCATTTTACATAAACAATTTTTCTTTTTCCAAAATTTCAATTGCGCCGGCAGTCCATAACGTCAATCTTCCAGGTATTCCTCCTGGGGCAAGCAGCTCTGCATTAAGGTTCTTTACATTAACCACCTCTATGCCAGGGATGGAATTTGCAGCTTTTGTTACAGCGCTTTCTTTTGAAACAACAATTAAAGGGCCTTTTTTTGTTATGTACTTTCTTCCCCTAAGCTTTCCTCTGCCAGCCCTGATTTTCTTTTTATCTGTTCTGCTAAGTTCTTTTTCAAGTCCAAAGGCTTTCAGAGCGCGCTTCACTTCTGCTGTTTTGCTTAAATCTTCAAACCCCTTGTCCAAAACAAAAGGATAATTCTCAGGCAATATGTGGCCCCTCTTTTTTACTAAATCGCTAATTACAGTGGCGGAAATGCATATTCTTATTGCCTTTTTCCTTTCTTTTTTGTTTATCTTTTTCCAAAGTATTTTTTCAGCTTTTGGAGGATGAGCCCTCCTTCCGCCAACAGTATTTGGAGCAAAAGCACCAACCCAATTCATCCTTGTCCCCCTTCTAGACATTATTTTTCTTGGTGTTCTTGATATGCCAAGTCCATAAGACCCCCTATATTGCTTTCTTCTTTTTGAAAGTGTTGAAGATGACCTCTTTCCAGCCTCCTTCATAGAGCCGTAAGGTTGCCTTTTATTGCTCTGTAATGTAAGAACAGCCCGTTTTATCAAATCTGCTCTTATATCTTCCTCGAACTGCATTGGCAAGTTTATTTCTCCTGCATTACTCTTTGATGAATTTAAAATATTTAGTTTCATTTTAAACAGATTTTTGGATTAAATTTGTATATTGTATGCTTGGAGGGCTGCTTGGCACACTTCTCTTAGGATTAAGAGGTTCGTTTAATCTTATCAGCCTCTTTTTAGCGCCAATAATAGAGCCTTTAACAAGAATACATGTATTCTTTATAACGCCGTAATTTTCAAAACCGCCTTTTTTACTTATTTCACCTGCATTGCCAATTTTCAAAAGCCATTTATTGTATTCGGTTCTCACATGGTAGCCCATTTTTCCAGCTTTGGGAACTCTCCACATAATATGCCCCTGGGCTCTCCATCCACCTAAACTTCCAACTCGTCTTACACCTTTTTCTGACTTGTGGTGTTTTAATGAAACCCCAAATCTCTTCACAGGGCCTTGAACACCCTTCCCCTTGGATACTGCATGAATATCAAGTTGCTGGCCCTCTTTAAACACTTCATTAATAATTATTTCTTTTCCAAGCTTGTCTTTTGCATAATTTAATTGTTCTTCTTTGCTGCCGCCAACAGCAATCTCAAACATTTCCGGCTTTTTTTTGCCTATTCCGGTAAGCCTTGGAGAAGTATAAACTAGCATCATTATATAATCAAATTCAGATGGAAAATTTTTATTTCCAACGGAGTTGGTACCAGACGCAGTCTGAGTATCCTTAGAACCCTCTTTCTGTTTTTTTGGCAAAATTATTTTTCTTTTAAGATCTTTATCAAGATTTTCAGCAGGAATCTCAGCAACAAGTTTTGAACCATTTATTGCGTTTTTGTAAAATTTTATAGAAGCAGTCTTTAATGGAGGGCATTCAATGATTGTTACAGGACAAAAAATATCTAGGCCCTTTGTTGTTGACGTTTTTCTGTTGTCATTAATTATCAAGTGAGTCATCCCAACTTTGTAGCCGGCAAACCCCAGAGGCTTAGCTTCTTTTATTTTAGCCCAAGCCCTAACTCTAGCATAAACTCTCTTTGACCTCTTCCTTGGCCAATACTGCAAACTTCCGTGTCTCGGTCTTCTTTTCTGTGGCATAGTATTTTATTTTTGCTTTAATCACCCCTTAGATGATACAGTCAAGTATGAATAATGGAAATTGTTTATGCAAAAAAGCCTTTTGCTGATATCCTTTTGTAGAAAACAGTCTTAGTGAACTGTACTGAAAAGGACATCTTTTCAGGCTAATTTCGCTATTTGGGTAATGAGGCTTATTTATAAAGGTTTTGGAACTGTAAGTTCCAAATACCCAGAAAATTTTTAATTTTCGCTGGTTGCTATATTTACCCTATTTTTTATTCTTAATATCTTTCCTGGAAAAAATTGATTTCCTGATTGCATAACTTACAGGATTTTTTATTTTACTGCAGAGATTATCAGGTTTGCAGGCACCAATGTCAACATAATACATATTATTATTGCAGTTTGGAGGCAATATCTTTTTCTTCTGTGTTTTGTGGTACCGTAATTGCCCAAGCAGATAGTTCTCCCTTATTGGTTCAGTATTCTTTTTGTTCCATTCTTTTAGGTAATCTTCAATTTCCTTATATCCCCAGCCTAAACTCGTTAAGAAATTTATTAAAACAAACAATGCGCGCTTTCTCCCATCAGCTAAACCATTGCGTATTGATTCTACGCATGGTGGAAAAAACGTTTCCGGCATAGCATCCTTAATCTCATAATCTTTTTTTGTTTCTGCATTTATTTCATCTTCCCTTTTTGAACTAAAATCAAATGCCTGCATAATCAGTTTCTTTGCATCCCCTTTAGTAACATCCTCTTTGTCTAAAAACCGGAATTTAGAAACTTTGGCATTCTTGGGATCTGCATCCTCTTTTTTAAATTTCAAAACATCTTCAGGATCCAATGGCAATGAAACTAATCCTGATTTTTCATGCAATGAATAGGGCATCCTAAAAAGATGCCTTGAAGAAATTAATATAGTGTCAATATTCAAGAAAGGCTCTGCATTCAAATGAGGTATATTTGTGCCATACTTGTTTTTTTCATAATATTTTATTTTTTCAGGGTTTTCATTTGTCTTCCTTACAATCCTGGAAAAATCATTTTTCTCAAACTGCATTATTTTTTCCCCCAAAGGTTTTTTAATTAGCTCTTTAATATAATATGCGATTCTTCTTGCAGCATCAGGAAACATATTTTTTGTTTCGTCATTTCTTATTTTTTCCGGAAAAGCTTCAAATGGAACACCAATATGGAATCCCTTATTTCCAGAGAATTTGCATGATGTTGATTTAACATCATTAAACTTTAATGCCTTTATCACCAAATCAGCAGCAATCTTCGAATATTCATAAAAGCTGCAGTCAATGTCCAGGACCAAATCCCATCCAGTTCTTAAATCAGCAATTTCATGCTTTTTCATGTTTAGATTTAATTGCAGCGGATTTCTCCATAATTCCTCAGATGCATGAAAAGAAGTAGCTTTTTGCTTTGCCAGCTCTAAAACATCGTTAGGATTATTAAGAACATCAGGCCTAGAACCGAATTTGTCATCAAATTTAACAGCAATCTCTCTGTTCTTTGCAGCCCTTATCATCTCTTCTTGTATATCTCTTCTTTTATAATAGCTCAGGGTTACATTTAACGG
>JAZDMC010000044.1:0-3193 GCA_043801325.1 Candidatus Woesearchaeota archaeon
TTTTGGATGGAAGGAACTGCAGGGAATAGCAAACAGGACTGATTTTGACTTAAAGCAGCACATTAAATTTTCTGGAAAGGACTTAAGCATTTTTGACGAAGAGACAAAGAAAAAAATAATACCTCATGTGATTGCAGAGCCATCTTTGGGTGTTGAACGCGCTTTCTTGGTTTTTATGTTTGACGCTTACAATGATGACAAAAAAAGAGGCAATGTTATATTAAAATTGCATCCGAAATTAGCTCCTGTTAAAGTTGGTGTTTTTTCACTTGTAAATAAACTAGATAAAGAAGCCAAGAAAGTTTATGATTTATTAAAAGATGACTTTAATTGTATTTTTGACAGAAGTGGAAGTATAGGAAGAAGGTATGCGAGGGCAGATGAAATTGGAATACCCTGCTGTATAACTATAGACTTTGACAGCCTGAAAAAGGAGGATTGCACTATAAGAGACCGCGACACTACAACACAAATAAGGGTTAAAATCAAGGATTTAAAAGAAACAATAACAAAGCTGCTTAATAAATAAAAATTATTAATACTAAATAATACATAAATTTTATATATGCTGCTTATTCTCTTTTATATATGGCAGTTAAAGACTTAAAGATAAGGCAGGGCAATGTTGATATTCTAGTTGATATTGTAGATGTTGGTGAGGCAAGAGAGTTTGAAAAATTTGGCAGATCTGGCAGAGTAGCGACTGCTATTGCAAAAGATGATACTGGTGATATTAAGCTTACTTTGTGGAATGAGCAGATTGATAATATAAAGCCCGGAGACAAAGTTCACATAACCAATGGCTATGTTTCTGAATGGCAAGGTGAGCCTCAATTGACAACTGGAAAAATGGGTAAAATGGAAGTTGTTGGAGAAAGCAAAGAAACTAAAGAAGAAGAGACAAGCCCACCAGATGAAGAAAAAGATAAGAAGATATACCAAGAATCAGAAGAAAAACTTGAGAAGATTGAAGAAAAGCTGGAAGAAGAGTCAATTGATGAAGAAGAAATTAAGGATGGGTAGGCATTAAACGAAAGTAATTTAAATTATATATTAATTCTCAAAACATACTGGGACCTTAGCTCAGCCTGAGAAGTCAAAGCTTAAGGCTAGGTCTTCGGCTTTGGAGAGCACATAAACCAAAAGTTTAGCTAAATACGCTGAAGACGTAGTTGTCGTGGATTCAAATTCCACAGGTCCCACCATTTATTTTCTTAACTAAAAGAGCTTGCTAATACTTGCGATGCTATTACATTAAATATTATCATAACGGCAAGGGATATAAAGCAATAGAGCACTGTGCTTCTTATCAAATTATTTCCTAACGAGTAATTTTCATTCAGCTTGTCTGAGCCGTTTTCAATTCCGTTTACTAATACTGTCAGTATATATGTTACTTGAACAATATACAAGCCGATTATTATCTGGAAATAATATGTTGGAATGCCATCTCCAAACAGCCCAATCAAACCGCTTTGCTGGTCAACACTACTGGTAATCTCTTTTAATTGTGTTCCTAACTTGCTAAGAATAGTGGTTATCATTGATGTAATTCCAATGATTATTCCAGCTATGGCTGGTGTCAAGAACTTAATTTGCGAATTCATGTCTGATATTATGTCAGCCATTAGATCCTTTAACCGCTCATTAACACTGTGGATTTCTTTTATGTATCTGGAGATATTTACCAAGGCTTGGGCTGCTATAGTCGGACTTTTTTTTATGGACTGAACAAGAACTTTCATTGAGCTTTCGATTAAGTTTGAAGGGAAAGTTATCAGAGCGCCATGCACAGGATCAAATATAGCTTTTTTAACACTGAATCCCAGCTTGCTTATGTTCTTGCTTACAAGCCTGAAAAAACTGCCGGAAACAGTACCATGCATTATATCTGCTACTTTTCCAAAGGCTATCTCTGCAGGCAATCCGTCTCCTAACCTATTTCCCAGCTGAAATAATCCTGTAGCAAATTCAAGCTCAAGCTCTTTGGATTTTTCCCTGATCTTTATTACATTTTTTGACCTTAGCCTGTAGAAAATTCCTATGCCCAAACCAATAGCCAATGTTATTGACAAGCTTAAAATTGATGCACCAAGCCCATAAGGGCCTATTATTTTACCACTTATAGGGCTTTCCCTGTAACCTAATAAACAGAATTTCTTGCCGCATACACTTGAGAAGTCATCTGCGCCAAAGCCAATATCAGGGACATTCATACTGTGCAGTATAATCGGGGAGATGCCTATGAGTACCAGCAATCCAGCAATAAGTATGCTAAAAAAGACTGGATTAACCAAAAATTCAAATTTTCCAAAATTTATTATTACATTTTTATATTTTTTAAGCTCTGGGTTTTCTTCTGATATATCTGTGTCCCCATAGCCAGTAGGCCTTTTTGATAATATCATCTTGCCCAGATAATAAACAAGAATAGGCAGCCCTACATTGTATAAAGCAGATATGTGGTACCAGGAAACACCCTCCATGAAATTTACCACCATCGGCAATATAACAAGGCCTAAGATGGGAAGAATTATTCCCAGCATATGCAGCATTGTTATTGGGCTTTGAAGGTTGTGCGCGTAATGAAGCATCTTTTCATAGGTTTCGCTTAAAATAACATCCAGAGCCTTGTCTAATGAATCTAATCTTCTTTCATTGCTTTCTTCATACAATGACCCTTCAATTAAATGCATCGATTCAATGAACTCAAAATTCCACTTTTTCCAAGTTTCTAGATACCTGTCAAGGCTTTCCTTAATGCTGTCATATTTTTCTGTTTCAACATCCCAAAGCACTTTTTTTAAGTCAATACTCAGTGGAGGAGCCAAATGATCGGCTGCAAATTCTATTGCATTCTCCAGATTGCTCGTATGCCTCATATAGGTTACAAGATAAAATGTACACAAGACCATTTGGTTGCTGGCTTTAAGGCGCCAGGTGTTTGCAAAATAAATTGGCAAATTCCCCAAGGGTATGATCATAGAAACGCCTATTATAAGGAAGAAAAAAACGAAAAAGGCCGATTTAAATAAAATGAAAGAAAATAGCGAGCCAAATACGATTATAAAAATTGGCGCTAGGAGAGAAAATGATATAACTCCAGATGGTGTAACGTCCAAGTGCGCGATGTTAATATTTTCAGTTAGGTTATTTGCTTTCTTTTCATCTACTTTTATTTTAAGTATCTTTT
>JAZDMC010000062.1:0-31703 GCA_043801325.1 Candidatus Woesearchaeota archaeon
TACTGAGCATGAAGTAATTTCTCAAATAAAATACGGAAATTTTGAGCAGGATTACTCTAATTTGAGAGAAATACAGGAATCATTAAATGGACCTCCACTTGAGTTTTATATTCCGCATTCGTTTGCTGCTGAAGATGGAGTAGGAAAGCAAACTGGAAATCAAATTGTTCCTGAGAAGATAAGAGAAAAATTAATGGAAAGGATGCACAAGGAAGCAGTAAAAGAAATTGAAAATGCCCAGAAAGAAGTTAAGGGCAAAAGAATAATAATGGAGTTTGAGGAAGTTCTTTTGTTCAGAAAAAGAAAAAGGACAATTATTTTTGAGCAGAAATAAGAATATATTTATATCTCTAAATTAGTTTTTGATTATGGAGGGTAGAAAACTGCTTGTGTTAATTATTTCTATTCTGATGATATTGATTGTTCCAATAATTATTTATGGGTTTAATTTCAATTCTGTTGCTTTTGACGAAAACGTTTACAAAAAGGAATTTTTAAAGCACAATGTTTACAAAAACCTGGAAAGTTATGATATTGAAAGCATAAACAGTGAAGTCTTACACTATCTTAGTGACGGGAAAAATAACAATCTTATTGAAAATAATTTTTTTAATGAAAGGGAAAAATTACACTTATCGGATGTAAAAAATTTAATCCAGAAAATTTTAACGATTTATTACGTTTCAATGATCTTGTTTTTGTTATTAATGTTTTTATTGATTTATTTGTTGAAATTCAATCTCAAAGCAATTGCAAAAAAGATTTTTATCATAGTATTGGTTGGAGGCGCCTTGACTTTGCTCGACGCCGTTTTACTTTTTATTTTATCCAATGTAAACTTTGATTTTGTGTTTGAGATGTTTCATAAAACTTTTTTTATCCCAGAAACATATACATTCAATCCACAATTAGAGAACATTGTTGTGATCTATCCTGGAAATTTATTTTTTGATTTTTTGGTTAAAATTGTCATTAATGCTGCAATTTCGTCAATAATTCTATTATTTTTTTGTATAATGCCATTATTTTTTCTAAAACAAGCATTTTTTAGGAAATTTACTTAAAAAATATCGACTGAAAAACCAATAAATAGAAAGTTTTAAATACTACTTTTGAAATAAATTAATTTGGATAAAATTAGTTTCAACTTAAAAAAATGAGGGAATTCGGTCAACATTTAACTATTGATGCGTCATTTTGCAATCAGAAAAAATTGATGGATCACAGTTTAGTTTATGATATTCTTAATAGTCTTCCAGAGAAATTAGGCATGCATAAGATGATATTGCCGCATGTTGTTAAGTGGCTGGATCCAGGGTCAACTATTGAAGGCATCTCAGGATTTGTTATGATAGCTGAGAGCCATATAAGCATCCATACATTTCCTGAGAAGGATTATGTTTTTATAGACGTGTTCTCATGCACAAGCTTTGATGTGGATAAGGCATTTGAGCTATTGACTAATGTATTTGAATCAAAAAAAGCCACTAAAAAGATTGTAAAGCGAGGAATGGACTTTCCAAGAAGCCATCCACACCATATTTACCTTGAAGCTCAAAATTAGTAAACTTTTTATTCTTTGACCTTTTTTTTAAATTTAAAATGCGAGTTGGGGTTTTATCTAACAGATTTACATATTCTTCTGGAAACAAAGAAGTTGAGGCTGATTTATCTGAGGTTGCAGAATCAATTCAAAAATCTTTGAGTTCTCTTGGGTACGAGATTATTTTTTTTGATGTAGATAGCACTGATTTTAATGATTTTAAGAAAAAAAATATTGATGTGGTGTTCAATGTATGCGAAAGGTATAAAGGAGATGCGCATAATGAAGGCCTTGTTATAGAGATGCTAGAAAATGCGAATGTGCCTTTTACCGGGTCACCTTCTTCTGCACTAAAATTATGTAATGATAAAGCTAAAATAAAAGAACTTTTGATTAAACATAAAATTTCAACACCAAATTCCCAGATTTTTAAAACTGGTGATGAAAAAATAAACGAGTCTTTTAAATTTCCGCTAATTGTAAAACCAACTTTAGAGCATAACAGTATAGGGATAACAGACGATGCAATTGTCAAATCTGAAGAGCAATTAAGAAGACAAGTAAAAAAAATAATTATGGAATTTAAGCAGCCATGTTTAGCAGAAGAATTCATTAAAGGTAAAGATATTGAAATCAATATTCTTGGAAGTGGAAATGATTTGAAAGTGCTGCCTCTTGCTGAAATTGAATATGAAAAATATAAAGGAGATAAAAATGAAATATTTTTTTCCTATGAAAACAAATGGAATGAAGAAAGTGATGTTTATGGCGATTATATCTTTCCGGACAATATTCCAAAAGATGTGGAATCAAAGATGAAAGAAATAGCAGTATACCTATATAAGTTAACTGGACTGAGGGATTATGGGAGAATAGATTTCAGGCTTACTAAAGATAATGTTCCGTATGTTATTGAAGTAACTGCTAATCCAGGATTAAGTGAAGTCTGCAGTTCGCCTGAAGCATACGAGCATATGGGTTTATCTTACGGCGATTTGATGAGAGACATCTTAAATTACGCGTTGAAAAGATACAATATAAAATAAACATTGCAAAGAATTTATAAAAACATTTTAATACTCCTTTCTAAAACTACAAAAAGAATGGAATATCAAAAATATCCAAAGAATTTTCTTGAACTAGAAGATAAGTTTTCCAATTATGAGATATCTAAGGTTGCAATTTTACCTGTACCTTACGAGAAGACAACAACTTATATTAAAGGGACTGCAAGGGGTCCTGCGGCTATTCTTGAAGCATCGTTAGCTGTTGAATTCTATGATGAAGAACTTGACAAAACTGCATGTGATGTTGGGATATGCACCTTAAATGAATTAAATATTTTGGAAGAACCAGAATTAATGGTTGATATTGTTTATGAGAATGTTAAAAAAATACTTGATGACAAAAAATTCTTGATTGTTGTTGGTGGAGAGCATTCGATAACTTCCGGATGTGTAAAAGCTTTTAGCGAAGAGTATGATAAGCTTTCTGTTCTGCAGATTGATGCTCATGCTGATTTAAGGGAAGAAAACGAGGGAAGCAGATTCAATCATGGATGTGCAATGAGAAGATGCTATGATATCTGCAAAAATATTGTTCAGGTCGGTATAAGGAGCTTAAGCTATGAGGAAGCTGAATTTATAAAAGAAAAGAACCTTAATATATTTTGGGCAAAGGATATAGCTGAGAATGAAAATTGGTTTGATGATGCCGTCTCAAAACTTACGGAAAATGTTTATATTACGCTTGATTTAGACGGCTTTGACCCCTCTATAATACCTTCAACCGGAACTCCAGAGCCAGGAGGATTATTGTACTATCCTATGCTTAGATTCCTAAGGAAAGTGTTTAAGGAAAAAAATGTTGTTGGCTTTGATGTTGTCGAATTGTGCCCAAATGAAAAAGAGATCAGCTCTGATTTTATTGCTGCAAAAGTTATATATAAGATGATTGGATATAAGTTTGATAAAGAGGTGTAGTTTTATTGAAAGTAATATATGATGTTGCAAAGCATCAGAAGAAAATAAAAAAAAGTATTAGAAAATACGGTTTTTTTGCCGAGCATAATTGCTTTCACTATCTCTATAATGAAAGCAAGCTTAATAAGAACATATTCTTTGATTTTGGCAGGGACAAGCTTCTGCTTGCGCAGTTTAATAAGAATAATAATATCTGGAGCCTTTTTCCTGAGGGGATATTAGCGCCAGAAAAGGAAAGGCTGGAATTGCTTTTAGAAGCAGCAGATTATATCTTAAAGAAACAGAAAGCTAAAAAATTTGTTGTTGAATTGTCTGAGGATATAAGGAAGAGACTTTTGAATAAATTCAGGGCAAGAAACAGCTTTAGGGCTTGTAATTATAATTATATTCTTTATTGGCCAATGTATAACCTTGATTTGTGGAACCCAAAATTAAAGGGAAGCAAACTGAAAAAATTGAGGAATGTGAGGAACAGATTTTATAAAATAAATAGGGTAAGGGTAAAAGACAGCAAGGATGTTCCTAAAGAAGAGCTTAAAAGAATCTTATTGAGCTGGTTTAAAAAGCGTAATTGCAATGATAGGGTTAATAGGGGTTATTATTCCAATTTGGTTGATAATAATTTTAAGGGCGCTGATATGGCAAAAACATTGTATGTCAACGGCAAGCCGTGCACCATAACAGCAGGATGGAAAATACCAAACAGCAATAATTATTACTCATCTATAGGGATATTAGACTACTCCTATCCGGGATTAGGGGAAGCGGCAAATATAGATGATCTTAACAGGCTTAAGAGAAAAGGCTATGATTATGCTGACTTTGGGGGTTCAGACAGAGCTTTGCTTTATTTTAAGAAAAAGTTTAGACCAGAGAAGATTTATAAAACGTACATATTTTCTATTGTAAGGAGATAGATGCTAAAATTTAAGACTGTTGTTGACGAAAAAGAATGCAGGCTGTTATGGAAGAAATTCAGCCCTAATGAGCTTCTTTGGGACTTATGGGATTTCAGGTTTTGTTTTTATAATGATAACTTTAGTTTTAATTTTATTCTTGGGATAGATGATGGGGAAGCAGGTATTTTGCCGTTGGTTTTTGACAAGAAGACAAAGGTTTACACATATTTTGGAGAAAATTTTCCAGAGCAAAACAGATTCTTGCTTAATGATAAGACCAAAATAAAATTGTTTCTTGAAAATTGCCCCAAAGATACAGGGATTTATTACATAGATAATGAAGAAAAAAAATACTATGATCTTAAAGATGGCGATAAAAGGTATTTTATTAATCTGGAAAAATTTAATGGAAATTTTGAAAATTACCTTAAGTCTTTTAATAAAAAACACAGAAAAAACCTTAATTATGACTTAAAAAAATTAAAGGGAAAAGAATATGTTTTGGTGTGCAACGATATAAAAGACTTTAAGAGGCTTGTTGAACTAAATAAGGAAAGGTTTGGCAAAGATTCTGATTATAATGAGGAAGGTTTTGTGTCAGGCATGTCTAAACTCATCGATAATGCATTGAAATTGGATATTTTAGATATAACAAGCATAAAAATAGATAATAAAACTGAGGCAGTTGGCTTGGGAGTTTTTTATAATAATATCTACTATGTTCTTGCAGTCGGAAGGAATTTGGAGGTAAAGAACCTAGGGAAGCTGCTGATAGCAGAGCAGATAAAAAGCGCAATAAATCATAAATGCAATGAAATTGATTTTATGTCAACAGAAGCAAACTGGAAAGAATTATGGAATCTTGATTCTGAGCAGATGTACGAGTTTGAGAACTGATATGTTATTTTAACCTAAACAAGCTTAACATATCATTAATGGCTTGGCTTACATTCCAGCTGTTTTTTATCAAGAAAATCAGCAGTATAACTGCTACTATTACCCCAACCAGCTTAATTATTCCTACAATTGCTTTTTTGCCTAGTTTTTTCATTTGCCTTATTATTTTGAAGCAAGTTTATAAATTTTTTTGAATTAAGGGTAAAATAAAAAATCTAAGAAATCTTTATAAACTCCTGAGTAGACAATAAAATCAATAATGGAAAAAAAGTTGATAGGAAGCATAATTCTAATTATATTGTTAGTAGCCACTATCTCATTTCTTGGATTGTTTGATTCTAAAAAACCAACAATTACTGGCGTTGTTATTTACGAAGAAACTATAAATACCTTAAACTGGACTTTTGATGATACCAATGATTATTCCTATGACAATTCTTTAATAAGTTTAAGCAACGGAGAAGCCAAGTTAGTTAGAACTATTGTTGAACGCACTTGGAGTGTTGACAATTTTACTGATGCACATGTAATTTCTGCTTGGGAATATGAGCCTGGAAAAGATATTCATGACAGGACAAGCGAGGTCCAGAGTTTAGATAGTGAAACTGTCAATATAAATCCAGATAAAGAAATGTTTGATGTAACTTTTGATGGAGAACTTGATAATAATGATATTATCTCTATGCATATAAAACCAGATGATGAAGATGACGTTGAGGTTTATTTATGCAATAATGGAACTTCTTGCAGTCAGCCTGGCTATGGTTTAATTGATTTTGACGGCAATGAAGGATGGTATAACATAACAATAACTAATCTGGATGAACCAAAAAATAGTTTTAACATAAAATTATCAGAAAAAATAAAGTTTGACTATATTAAAGCCATACTTAAAGATACAATAATCTTCACATCTACAGACATCTCTTACCCAGAATCAGCATCAATTGAAACCGAGGATATTGCTATAACTGGCTTGTCATCTTTCTTAAACTTTTATGAAAATAGTTTGCTTAATGATCAAGAGATAAGCTATTATTATTCAACTGATTCCGGAGACAATTGGTATGGTATTCCTAATGATGGCGATTTATCAAGCATTGACACAACAAACAAAAAAATAAGGATAAAGGCAGAATTTTCTTCAGATGGCTCAGCAACTCCAACAACATATGATTTTAGTGTAAAATATGAGACACAAATATGCAATGAAGATTGGGATACTACTTATGGTGAATGCTTAAGCGATAGTACAAAATTGAAATACTATACAGATAGAAATGAATGTGAAACAGCAAATGATTTACCTGGTGATAATGCGACATATATAAGCTGTGATTATTGCAGCCCAGATTGGAGCTGTGTTAGTTATGGAGAATGCCAGCTTAATAATATTAAAAAATGCATAGCAGTAGAAGACAATAATTTTTGTTATAATCTGACAAATTTAAATTCAGATTCTTATGTTGGAGATTATAATGAATTTAGCTTAAGCTGCATTTATAATAAAACAGGCACTGGCTTTAGCAATTTATCAATATCTGTTGTTGCGAATGAAAAATTAATAATAAACAAAACTAATTCAACTGATACCATTCTTGAATTAAATGCTTCAAATAATCTTGAAAATAATTTTGTTTCAATAATAAAATATTCTGAGAATAAAAAAAATACAAGCCCGTCCTTAAGTGCTCTAAATAAATACCTGGACATAGAAGCAAATAACTCCTTAAAAAACAGCATAAATTCTGTTAAGATAAAGATTTATTATACTGATGAAGAGATAGCTAATGTTAATTTTAATGAAGAAACCCTAAAAATCTATTATTTTAACGAGACAAGCAGCAGGTGGCAAGCACTTGACTCTATTGTCAATGCATCTGAAAATTATGTTGAAGTTACCATAGCTCATTTAAGCACTTTTGGGATTTTTGGCGAGGAAATAGTAGAAGAAATAAGTGAAACTTCAGAAAGCTCTTCTGGTGGCGGAAGCAGCGGTGGAGGCGGAGGAAGCACGAGAAGAATTTCTGAAACAGCTGCGAAACCTGTAGAAACAGAAACTGTACCAGAAAAAGAAGAAACTGTAAAAGAGAAAGAAATTGAAATGCCAGAAGAAGCAAAGGAGGAATGCGATTATAAAATTTTTGTCTCATTGCCAGAACATATTTCTTTTGCAGAATCAGATTATATTAAAGGTACAGTGAATAATATTGGAAATTGTAAAATAGAAAATCTTAATACAGGTGTTAGTGTAGGGTTAAAAGATATAATTTGGATAGAAAATGAAAAAATAGAAAGCATTGATGCTGGAGGGAGCGTAGAATTATCATTGGTTAAAAAATCAAGGACAAGCAAGACAAGAAATCTAATACAGGGATTTAATATAAAACTTCCCGAGATAGGCGTAGAAACTTATAATGGAAGCTTAAATTTTAATGCTTCTGTCCAAGATCAGGTTGCTCTTGAAGAAAAAGTGGATGTTAAAGTTGATTTATTAAAACCAGTTTCAACAATGGAGATAATAAAATTAAATATCCCCCTTCTTTTTGTCATTTCCTTAATAACTTTAGGATTGTCCTATGTGTATTATAGAAAAAGAAAACTTAAAACAATTTAAACAGAAGTCTTTCCTTCAACAATCTCTCCATAGCCTATAAGCCTAAATCTGTTGCCTATCATCCTTGAGATTGTTACTCGGGACTTTAATTCTGTGCAGACTGGTATTTTTAGCCTGCATATAACATTTTTTTTCTTGAGGTCAGTTACTATGCCTACTGTAGCTGCGGAGTTCACATTTAGCATTAAGGTTTCTGTCATCTTTATAGGGTCTACTTTAAGCTCTTGTTTTGTTCCTACTACTCTTTCTAGAAGATGAGGCGCAAAAGTAATTTCATAAAACACTTCAGGCAATTTTCCCGGTAGGCCTATGATTGAGCCAGAAAGCTGATCTGATTTTACAATTGAAGGGTCCAGGGATGTAAGAACGCCAGAAGTTCCTCCTGGAGAAATCTCTTTTACAGATGAACCGCCGTACTTTAAATCAATAATTTTAGTTTTTATTGGCTTCCAGATATCCTTATTTTTTTCTATAATTTTTCTGCCTGGTCTTATTTCTATTTCCTGGCCAGATTTTAATATTCCTTGCCGCATACTGCCTCCAAGAATGCCCCCTATAATGTCTTTTGGCAATGCGCCTGGCCTGGTAATGTCAAAGCTTCTTGCAATAAGCATAATAGGATCCTTGATTTCATCTCTTTTTGGAGTAGGTATTGCATCTTCAATAGATTTTATCAGGTTACTTATACCAGCTTTATGCTGCGCAGACAAAGGTATTATCGGAGTATTTTCATAATCTGTGCCTTTTATGAATTCCTTAATTTGGTTATAATTCTTTACTGCAGATTTTTCATCAACAAGATCAATCTTATTCTGGACAATTACAATATTTTTTATCCCTATTATTTGCAAAGCCATTAGGTGCTCTCTTGTTTGTGGTTGAGGGCAATCTTCATTAGCAGCTATAAGCAGTAAAGCACCGTCCATTATTGTGGCTCCTGAAAGCATAGTAGCCATCAAACTCTCGTGGCCAGGAGCATCAACAAAGCTTACTTTTCTCAATACTTTTGCTTTTGATTTATCCTTTGGTTTTGAAGTATAATCGCTTCCTTCCTTATAGAAAACAGCATCTGCATATCCTAATCTTATTGTAATTCCTCGTTTTATCTCTTCAGAATGAGTGTCTGCCCATACTCCTGATAAAGCTTCCAATAAAGTTGTTTTTCCGTGGTCAACATGACCAACCATGCCTATATTAATTTCTGGTTGTAATATTTTTTCTTTACTTACAGTTGTTTTTTTAGTTCTAGGCATTAATTATTTTTCCTCCTTTTTTACTTCTGGCTTTGCTTCAGGTTTCTTTTCTTCTGTTTCTTTTGGCTTTTCTTCCTTTTTAGGCTCTGATTTTGCTTGAGGTTTTTTCTCTTCTTTTGGTTTTTTCTCTTTTGCTTCTTTCTTCTCTTCTTTTACCTCTGCATCTCCTTCTTTTTTGCCAAACATATCAGAAAGCGTTTTTGCCCCTTCCTTAAGCACTTTGAGGTTTATTGCAGCTATAGTCTCGTTAATCTTATGGCCGCAGACTGTTTTTCTTCTCTTAATACCTTTTAATGCGCCTTTAAAGCCAGTTCCTTTGTATATTGTTATCTTCTTTCTTACTCCAAGGATGCCGTGCCTCATTGGAAAACCACAATAATCTGTTCCGCCAGTTACTGAGAACTCATATCCATCTATGCCAATTTTACTTCCATCTATATTCTCTCCTATGTTAATGCCCATAAAAGGGGATGCTTGCTGGTCTTTAACTTCTGTCTTGTAGCATTTACCGGTTTTCGGGTCTGCTATATTTATTTTGAAACTTGCCATAGTAATTTCCTCCGTATTTAGTATTGTTCAAAAATTTAAGAACAATATCTGGAATAAAGCCCCATTTAAAAAGTTTATTGATTATTTACTAAATGAGACAAATGCACTTGGAAACATCTTATTTGGCAGGCAACTTCCTATAGATTTGTCTTTCCCAAAGAAAGGGTATTGGATGCAGGTTTTAGGCCTATTCTTGTATATTTTGCATGAGTATGTTCCATTCTTGTTCTTTTTGAGAAAAATACACCCTTTCCTGTTTCTTTTTAGGATAAATTTTTTTATGTAAAGCAAATCATTATCAAGAAAATCTTTATATTCATAGCCCAAGTTTTTTATCTGTTTAACTTCATTTCTGCTTATCATCACTGTTAATTTCTTGCAGCATTGTCCGCAGTGTCTGTTGCATTGGAAGTTTTCTTTTGTAGACAATCCTTTCATAATATAGTCTTTATTTTAGAAGTATAAATATATTTTGAAATGGTATTTTGTTCTAATCAAAAAACATGCTATAGACTAATTCGTCTTTGCCTTTGTAATAGTGCTCTTTTAATGTTGTTTCATGCTTTAAGCCAAGCTTTTTATACAGGTTATGCGCTATTATATTATCATGGTGGGTCAAAAGATACAATTTTCTTAATCTTGAGTTGTTTTTTTTATAAAATGACTTTGCATCTTTGACAAGTTCGTCGAATAGCCCTTTTGCAATTCCTTTTCCCCTGTACTCTGGCAAAATCGCAATTCTGTCAAGTTCGCATAACTGGTGTTTAGGCAGGCCGTGCATAGCCCATGTTACAATGCCTATTATTTTTTTATTGTCCTCGGCAACAATGTAATTATGGAATTTTTTTGTTTCGTTTTTAAAAGCATCAATGCCTTCTTTCAAATCCTTGATGTTATAACTTTGTTTAAGAACATTAGCTATCCCTTCTGCATCTTTTAGTTCTGCTTTTCGGAATTTCATGTTTTTATCTTGTTATGTACTCTTGTCTTCTTACCTTGGAGACCAATCTTTCCAATGCGTCTATTTTGTGCATCAGTTCAAGTTTTTCCCTGTCTGTTTCAGCAAGTTGGTTTGCAAACCTTGTAAGCTCAAAATCTTCTTTTTTGATGTTTTTGCTTATCTCTATAAATTTATTTATTTCTTCGCTTAAATTATTTACCTTATTGCTGATTCCAGTAATATTTTCTTTAAGCTCATTATAGCTTTCTGCATCTGCTTGTAATTTTTCAGTCTGCATTTTAAGCTCTTTGCCTAGCTCTTCCTCAAATTTATCAATTATTTTTTTCTGCATCTGCGACCTTAACAGCTTAAAGTCAAAAAGCTCCGTTTCAAAATCATGTCGTAAGCCTTTTATTATGCTGATGTTTTCGTCAAAGTTCTTGAAGAACTCATTATTTTTGTCGCTAACAGTGCTTATATTTTCATCTATCTGCTCTTTTAAAGCATGTACTTCATCTTTTAGGCTGTCTACAGAATTTGAAGTATGAGTTATATTGTTCTTTATTACATCAATCTGGTCTTTTATTGTCATTAAGTCTTTTATTTTCTGTATCATCGCATTCCTCCTTACTTTCCAAGTATTCTTTTAGTTTTTCAACTGCAATTTTTCTAAATCTTTTTAAATTTTCGCAATTTTCAGTTTCTCCATAAGTTTTTTTGCTTCTTTCTGGAATGAATATTGGATCATGACCAAAACCATATGAGCCTTTAATTTCTTTTGCTATTTTTCCTTTTTCTTCTCCTAAAAAGCTTACTGGTTCCTTGCCTGGCTCGCAATAGCCAACAGCTGATTTGTAATAACAAATTCTGTCTTCAACACTTTCCATTAATTTTAGTATTCCTTTTAATCCTATCCTTTTGTGTATGTAAGATGAGCATGTTCCTGGGAAATCATTTAATGCAGCAATAAACAAGCCAGAATCCTCAACAACAACTGGCTTTTTCAGCTGTTCTGCAAGCATTTTTGCAGCAGCTTTTGCTATCTCTTCCGGAGCATCGCTTCTTAATTCCCTATATTCTATTTCAGTATGATTTATTTTTATACTATTGCCTAATATTGCCTTGAATTCCTTTACTTTTCCTAAGTTGCTTGTCACTAAGTTTATTTGTATCATGTAGAACTAAATTATTTTAATTACTTCTTCTTAACCAAATCCAGCTTAATATTCAATTCCTTTAGCTGCTTCTCATCCACATCTCCAGGGCTTTCCATCATCAAGTCTTCTGCGTTTTTTGTTTTTGGGAAGGCTATGACTTCTCTTATTGAAGTGTTTCCAGTCAGCATTGCTACGATTCTGTCCATGCCCAATGCAATTCCGCCATGAGGAGGAGCACCATACTTGAATGCATTAATTAAAAATCCAAATTTCTCCATTGCTTGTTTGTCAGAAATTCCCAATATCCTGAATATTTTTTTCTGCAGCTCTGGATTGTGGATTCTTATTGAGCCACCGCCAATCTCAACACCATTGAGAGTTATGTCATACGCTTTTGCTTTTACTTTCTCGATATCAGAGTCAAGCAGCTTTAAATCTTCATCTTTTGGGCTTGTAAAAGGGTGGTGCACAGCAACATGCCTTTGCTCATTCTCATCAAACTCCAATAATGGAAAATCTGTAACCCATACAAAATTATCTTCTTTTTTGTCAGTAAGCTTTAATCTTCTTGCCAACTCATTCCTTAAGTGGCCTAATGCAACATCCACAACATGGTGCTTATGGTCAGCAACAAAAAGCAATAAATCATCTTTTTTAGCGTCTGTAGCTTTGATAAGCTCCTTCTGTATATCTTGATCAAAATATTTTACAATACTGCTTTCCAGGCCTTTTTCAGCAACTTTCATCCAGGCCATGCCTTTTGCATCATAAATCCTAACAAATTCTATCAGCTCGTCAAGATCTTTTCTTGAGAAATTAGCGCATTTTTTTGCATTGATACATTTGACTTTTCCATTTTCTTTAATGAGTTTTGTAAAAACCTCAAAATTGCTTTTTTTCACAGCATCAGTTACATCTATAAGCTCTAATCCAAACCTTAAGTCAGGCTTATCTGAACCATATTTATCCATTGCGTCGGAATAAGTTACTCTTTTAAAAGGAATTTTTATATCTTTATTCAATATTTTTTTCCACATGCCCTTCAGTAAGTCTTCGATTACAGAAAAAATATCTTCCTGGTCAATAAAAGACATCTCTACATCTATTTGCGTAAATTCTGGCTGCCTGTCAGTCCTTAGATCCTCGTCTCTAAAGCATTTTACGATCTGGAAATAGCGGTCAAAGCCCGAAATCATACAAATCTGCTTTAATATCTGCGGGCTTTGGGGCAAAGCATAAAACTTTCCTGGATTCACACGCGAAGGAACTAAATAATCGCGAGCTCCTTCTGGAGTTGATTTTCCAAGTAAAGGCGTTTCAATCTCTAAAAATCCTAAAGCATCAAAATAATCCCTAACAAGCTTAACTGCTTTGTGCCGCACTAAAATATTATGCTGCATACTTGGCCTTCTTAAATCTAAATACCTGTATTTTAATCTGACATCCTCATTCATATTAATCCTATCATCAATTTCCAAAGGAGGCGTTTCAGCTTTATTTAGAATTTCAATTTCATCAACAAGGACTTCTATTTGACCGGTTTTAAGCTTTAGATTTTCTAAACCTTTACCGCGAGCCCTTACTTTGCCACGGACTCCAATAACATCTTCTCTTCTTAACTGCTCAGCATCCTTGTGTATATTGCTTTTATGCTTAGGGTCAAAAACAACTTGTGTAAGGCCATACCTATCCCTTAAATCAACAAATATTATTCCGCCATGATCCCTGCTAGAGTTTACCCACCCCATTAAGCAAATTTCTTTCTTAATGTCTTTTTTTGTAAGCTCTCCACAAGTGCACGTTCTTTTAAATTTCATTATAACTTTCCTTTTATTTTTAACTCAAAAACAACATCTTCCAATTTTTTTAGATTCCATTTAATCTGGTCTGATTTTTTCCTTAACTCTGAATTCCGCAAATTGAACTCAAGAAACTCGCCGTAAATTTCTTCAACGAGATTTTTAATTTCCATTGCATACGAAAAATTTTTCTTTATTACTTCATTTACAGCCTTTCTCACGAGCTCTCCTGTCAGGTCGCATAAGCCCAGCAAATAACTCTCAGTATCAATCTTCAAGTAATCATTGGTCGGAATTTTTTTGTTTTTAACAAAATGGTAATAGCACAAGGCCTCAGCATATTCCTGCAATGCTGTCTGGGTTATATTTGTATCAAGCCTCATATAAGCGCTAAGGGATTTTTTCTTTTTTTCAATCTCCTTAACATACGAAGATGCAGATTTAATATCATTCCTATGCAGGGCATAAATAATTTTTTTAGAGAGATTTATCACTTCCCTTGAGATTTGTATAATTGACTCTCTCTTAACATCAAATTCGGCTATTTCCTTTCTTATCCTTGCAAATTCCTTTTTATCCAGCATTTTAGTTCTGTAGATTATGTGGTTTTATAAAGTTTTGGAAATCTATGATTTCTAAAGCCCAAGAAAATTTTGTTTTCTGCTGGTTTTTTGATTTGGAGCATATTTGATGTATTTTCGAAAAGTTTATATATAATCTGAACAAAGATTTAATATAAAAAGATGGTAAGTTCATTTAGAGAAGTATTGGGATTTTTTGATAAAATAGGCATATTTGATGTAGTACTGCCTTTCCTTCTTGTTTTTACAATTGTTTTCGCGCTTCTGGAAAGAACCAAAGTCTTTGGCGTTGATAAGATAGAGGGCAGGGAGTATACAAAGAAAAACCTGAATTCAGTGGCTGCTTTTGTAATATCTTTCCTTGTAGTCGCTTCCTCAGAGCTTGTTGAGGTAATAACAGAGGTTTCTTCAAAATTTGTTATTTTGCTGTTTTTAATAGTCTTGTTCCTGCTTTTAGTGGGATCATTTTTTAAGGAAGAGCCGCATGGAGTTTTCCTGGAAGGCGGCTGGAAAACCTTGTTTATGATTATAGTGTTCCTTGGCCTGGTTTTTATTTTCCTTGATGCCCTTGGCTTATTAGACCAGACATTTAATCTTTTGGAAAGCAGTGCTGGAGGAGAAATAGTTGGAGCAGGACTGCTGCTGATTATAATAGTTGTATTTATGTTTTTTGTGACTCGTGAAAAGCAGCCTGAAAAGAAATCATAGCAAAGCTTAAAAAGCAGCATTCCAATAATAAGTAAAATAAGAGGTTGACCACATGGCTGTTGAAAATTTGGTATATAAAAACCTGTTTGTGTCATTAGAACGAGTTGGATTTATGGATGTGTTATTGCCATTTCTCTTGATATTTACTATCCTTTTTGCAGTCCTTGACAAGACTAAAATCCTTGGAGAAGGAAAAAGAAACATGAGTCTGGGCGTAGCCATCATACTATCTTTAATGACCATCATACCCCACGCAACAGGAAGCTACCCAGCTGGTTATGATCCTATTGATATTATAAATAAAGCATTGCCTTCTGTTTCATTGGTTGTAGTGGCAATTATAGCATTGATGATTATGATAGGGGTATTTGCACATGACAGGCTTATGTTGGGAATGACTGCACCAGGATGGATTGGATTGTTTTCAGTAGGTGCATTATTCTATATATTTGGCAGCGCTGCAGGATGGTGGGCTGACGGCTTTATGAATTGGCTGAATAGGACTTTTGGTCCGGATATTTTAGCTGTAATTATCATGATACTTGTATTTGGAATTATTATATTATTTGTGACAGGAGGAGGAGATAGGGAGGAGTTTGGCAATTGGAAGAGGCTTGGTTTTAACCTTAAAAATATGTTTGGCGGCGGCAAATAAAAATGGCTACATTCCTTGATGTTACTATCTTAGAGAATTTCTCTGTTATTTTTGTGTTTCTTTTAGTCTGGATTGGCGGTTATGCAATATTGAACCTTACAAAGGCCATCGGCCAAAACCAGTTTGTTCTTACACTTGTAAGTTTAGTGATTGCCTTTTTTACAATTCTTTCTCCAACAGCAGTTTTGATTTTTAAGTCAATACTGCCGTTTATTGCTGTAGGCTTGCTTGTTATTGTGATGATAGCAGCTGCTGGCGGGATGTTCGGCAAGATGGAGATGGAATCCCTTCCCGGAATAAAAACTCTTGTGATTGTCGTCTTTGTTATTGCGCTTATTGTGGGAATATTCTCAATAGTTAGGGGAAATATTGCAGTTCCAGAGAGAGGAGAAGATTTTGGGAAAGTATCTACAGTAATATTTCATCCCAACTTTTTAGGAGTAATCCTTCTTTTTGCTATAGCAGTCTTTGCTATTGGGTTGTTGGCAACAAAGCAAAGTTAGCTATTTCTTAGTTACCTTAGAACTCCTTGCTATCCTATCAAGCTTATTGACATTTTCTGTTAGGCTTGGAAGCACTTTCTGGAAAACTTTTTCCATAGCCTTTATTTCTGTACCTACATCTGTTATATTGCTGTCATATTGAGAAATCTTGTTAAGCAGGCTTTTATGCAGGCTGTCTAAGCCTCCTGTTAAATCTTTTAGCTGTTGCTCAATTTGGCCAATTTTTATCTCTGTTTTTTCCTTCCAGTCAAGTATTACTCTTACGTCCTGCTCAAATTCTTTCCATTTCTCGTCTATTATGACCTCGGCTATTTCTTCAATCTGTTCCTTGTCTATCAAGCCTTGTGAAGGCTGAGGATGTGCAAATTGCTCTGGAGGAGCTGGATACTGAGGCTCCTGGGAGAAGTTCTGCTGCTGCATATTAAAATCCGGAGGCTGCTCTAATGGCTGGTTTATATTTGCCTGGTTTAGAGCATCAAAAATCTGGGAAGAATTATAGCCCTGCCTTTCCAATTCTGGAATTATCTGGTCATTGCTCATGCCCCTTTGCCTTAATGCCATTATCTGGTCAATAGGCGATCCAGGGGCTACTGCCTCTTGTTCCTGTGGCTGCTTTTTTTTTCCAAAGCCGAATATGGCCATATATTCACCTCTTTTTTAACTGGAATGCTTTTATTTGAAAAATCTATATAAAATTTTCTATTTATTTGGACTTGTTTGATTTTTTGCAGTGTTTTTCTTCATCATTTCCTTGACAAGGGCCTCTACTTCATTCTGAGTAACAAATTTGATAGGGTTCCAGTAGTTTATGTATTTTTCAAGGACTTTGACTTCATCCCTTTTTGCTGTTCCTTGCACTTCTTTTACTAAGTCAATTATTTTTTCCTTTATGTCGGCAATATCTTTTTTTATATCGCTTATATCAGATGTTACAGTTCTTATTTCTGTAGCAAATACCTTATTTTTGCTTAGCATATTCTGCTCTGTAACCTGCAATGCTCTTCTTATATTAGTAAAACTTTCCTCAAGAAGCCTTAACCTTCTGCTTAGGGTGCTTATATCCTCTGAAAAGGAGCTTAAATCTGGCTGTACTGGGACATTCCTACGAAACATTCCAGTATGCTGTTTTGGCTGCTCTATGCCCAACTCTTCCATTTTAGTTTGATTGTATTTTTGTTTATAAATATGTTTTGGTTTTACACAGATTATTTTTTAACTTGTTTCTTATATTCAAAATAAGAGTAAATAAATGTGTATATAGCAACAGATATTGCAGGCACAAGAACAAGTAATAAGGCATATTTTTGCAGCAAAATTCCAAAGAGAGCAAGTATTCCTGCAATTTTAAATAGTTTGCCTCCGAGCTTGTGGGTTTTATTCCATACTATATCATTGCTTAAAGTCCATGGAGTCCTGATGCCTATAAACCAGTTTCTTTGAGCATTTTCAGTAAGAATGCCCATGTAATAAAATAACACCCCTAAAGCAGGAATTATCATAGAAGTCATATTAAATCTAAGATTAAGATTCCAGAAAATAGTTAAGAGGTATATATAGAATAAGAAAGCAATAATCAAAACTATAAACCAATCAAAATATTTTCTGAATTTTTCAATGTTTTTCTTTAAAGGATCTATTTTTGGAATTAGGATGAAAAGTAAAAGCATTCCAACAGAAACTACGGGCATTAAAAACAACCCCCAGAATTTTGGCATATAACCATCAACATTACCTTGAGCATTCCAATGAGAAGCCATCTTATCAGGCATTTGAGGATAAAAATACACAGCGATAATAAAAGAAATTAGAATTATAACTAAAACTATCACCATACTTTTTTTCATGTTAATAACTATTTTTTAGGTGTTTAATAATATTACTATTTTTAAAGATATGTAAGCGTTTAAATCAAAAATTATTTATTGTAGGTGTTTCCAGTAAAACTCATGTCTCTACAAAAATATTACAAAGAGTTAAAAAATAAGTTATACTTAGAAGGTGCATTCTCTTTTGCTAATTTTACATTGCTAAATGGCATTTTTCTCATTGGCTTTGCCTTAGCTCTAGGGGCAAATAACCTGCAGATAGGCATTCTTGTTGCTATTCCCTTGTTTGCCAATTTACTTCAATTGGTTTCTGCATTCATTCTTGAGAGGACGGGAACAAAAAAATATACTACACTTATCAGCCTTTTTTTTGGAAGGGTGTTATGGGTAATAATAATCCTGGTTGCATTTGGATTTATTTCAAAAGGAAATATCATTTACACCATCATGGCTGTTTTATTGCTTTCCAGCGCGTTTAACTCTATAGGCAACCTTTCTCTTTTGAGCTGGATGAAGGATATTGTGCCATTAAGAAAACTTGCAAGTTTTTGGGGAAAAAGAAGCATTTATGCGACTGCAAGCGGCATTCTTGTATACTTAATCGGCTCGTATATCCTAGACCATTACAAATTCCCGGAAATTTATGGTTACATATTTCTCTTTGCATTGATTATTGGCATGGCTGGGCTAATTTATCTGATGAGAATCCCTGATGACCCACAGAAAATAAAGGCCATAAACCCCAAAAAGTTTTTTAGAAGGTTAAACATACCCCTCAAAGATGCAAATTTTAAGCCACTTTTGCATTTTGGGCTGTTTTGGGGGTTTGCCATTAATGTTGCTTCTCCATTTTTTCTAGTTTATATGATAGATGACCTATCGTTAAGCTTTTTTGTTATATCAATATTCCTTGTTATTGATGCCCTTGCAAGGATTTATGGTCTTAATATCTGGAGAAAAATTGCAGACTCTTTCGGCGCAAGGCCTATTCTTACAGTTTGCGCTACAATAACCAGCACATTACCTCTTGCATTTATGTTCATCAACAAAGGGAACTACATTTTGATTGTACCCTTGTTTATTATAAGCGCAATTTCATATTCTGCAGTGGATATAGCAATAACCCAGATATTGTTCAAATCTGCTCCAAGAAGATATGATGCATATTATCTTTCCACCTTTACATCATTAACAGGCCTTACTTCTTCAATCGGGCCTGTTATAGGAGGCATTCTTGCATTCATTATAAAGAATAACTCTGAGTTGCCGTTTATGCATTTTTTCTCTCCCCTTAAATATGTTTTTCTTGCCTCATTTATTTTGAGGGCAATGGCAGTGCCGTTAATTTTAAGGATACACGAACCAAAAGCTAGAGACGTAAAAGATATCATTGAAAGGATGAAAACTTTAAGATTTGTCTCACTCTTCGTTAATATCTACAGTTTCGCAGATTATACATCGAAGATTGTTTTAATACCGCAAAAGCAGTTTTTTATTTTACAGAGGGCAACAGCAGAGAGGGCAAAAAAGGACTTATCCGAAGTGAAAGATATAATTTCAAAAGCGTTAGTTGTTTTAAGTAAAGTGTATATTAGTTCATTATCTGGCTATAAAAGTAAAATAATCCGGTTAAGAAATTTATTAAGCTCTCGTATGGACAAATTAGATTACATCAAAGGTGGTGAATTGAAAGAGATACCAAAGGAAATCATTTCAAAAATGGAATCATTGGAGTCTAGCATAGAGAGCAAAACTAAGGAAGTCATAAACAAAGAAATAAAATCTGTCGAAGCATTTATTAAGAAAGATCAGAAAATATTAGAGCAAGCGCATAGTGGAAGTGACAGCAAAGCAGTAAAGTGAATCCAGGATTAATACTTTTTATCAAAACTTATTTATATTACTTAACTCTTGAACTTTTTAATTATGGCAAAAACAATATCAAAGGAAATACCATTAGCTGAAATAACCTTACGAAGGTATGAGAAGCCTTCAAAGCTTTCTGAAAGAGAGCTTGTAAGGAAATTATGCTTATCAGTTGGATTATTGCAGCCTGGTGATTCTAGAGATGTTATTGTCGATATATTTCATGTTTTAATAAAGGCAAAAAAGCAGAAAAAATTGCTTTCAAGCGAAGAGATAGAAAAAGAGGTTATTAATTCCAGGAAAAAGCAGAACCTTGCCCTTAATGGTATAGCATCCTCAAACATAAGGAGGCAATTAAAAAGGCTTAGAGATCTATTTTTAGTGGAAAAAGTAAAAAATCAATATAGAATTACTGAATTTGAAGAGCTAAACATAATTTTTGAGGAAAAGATTGAGAAATTTTATTTAAAATCTATTGTTGATAGGGTTAAGGAGTATTTTGGCAGTGTGTGATAAATTAAATTATGTTTCAGTTCCATTTTTTATAATCTTTACCTGTCTAGTTTTATTTTTATAAAATAATAGTAAGGTTTTTAAATTGTTACCGGTTAGTGAAAATATTCTTCGGAATTAAAATGGTAATATCAAACACTACATGTCCAAGAGATGGTGGTAAACTCTCCATTGAGAAGGATCAATATGGATCATATCGTGAATGCATCAATTGCGGTTACACAGAAGAAATTGAACAAAAAAAGAATAATGTAACACGGAGTTTACTGGAATTTAAGATATTAGATACTTTAAGTACTCATTTTCCTCAGGAATTGGATTTTATAAGGAAGGGTGTTAGCCAGCCTGAAAAAGAAGTAAGAAACAGTTTACAGAGACTAAGTACTTTTTGTTATATAAGCTCTAACAGAGATCAATACGTGAGAGCTTATTCAATAGAATCTAAAGGAGAAACAGTTTTACAAGAATACCGGAGTTTAATCAGAGAAATTAAGGAATCTTCTTTAGAAATTGATAGCGATGAGATTGCAGATGAAAACGGGAAACTTACAGAATTCGGAAAGATGGCAGTAGAATCTGAGGCATTGCTCCTTTTTCTAGGGGAATACTATGGGATAAGAGTGCCGGGCAACTGATATAAACTTTAATCTTCTACAAGGCAAAAATCAAGATGTATACAAAACCTTTATAAACCCCTATTTCTTTCCTAATATGGTACTGAGGGGTTTCAGTATAGGTATTTCTTTTCAATTTTTCTGCCTTAGTTTTACCAATAGTGTATACTGGAAAACATAAGATTTATAAATAAAGAATAGCGTATTATTTTTTTAATATGAACTTCAAAAATCGAGACATAATTTCGATACACGATTTCTCAAAACAGGAGTTGTTATTTATTCTGAAAACTGCAAAATTAATGGAGAAAAAACCAAATCCAAATTTGCTGAAAGACAAAATCATTGCTACATTGTTCTTTGAGCCTTCAACAAGGACAAGGCTGAGCTTTATGTCTGCTATGGAACAGCTTGGAGGTAAATCAATGGGCTTTGCAACTGCTGGGATAACTTCAATAAAAAAAGGCGAAACTTTGTGGGATACTATAAAAATGGTTGAGGCATATGCTGATGCGATAGTGATAAGGCATCCTTTAGAGGGTGCTGCAAGGCTTGCTACAGAAGCATCTTCTAAGCCAGTAATTAATGCAGGAGACGGCGCAAACCAACATCCAACACAAACAATGCTTGACCTTTATACAATACAGAAAGTTAAGGGTAAATTGGATGGGCTGAATATAGGGATTTTAGGCGACTTAAAGTATGGAAGAACAGTGCATAGCCTAGTAACTGCTTTATCTTACTTTAACCCTGTATTTTACTTTATTGCACCACAGGCATTACAGATGCCCCAGGCATACCTTGATGAATTAACAGATAAGAAAATTAAATTTTATACAGAATCAAATTTGCTGAAAGTAAGCAAAAAATTGGATGTATTATACGTCACAAGAATACAAAAAGAACGCTTTCCAGACCCAATAGAATATGAAAAATATAAGGGAATTTACAAATTAGATACAAGCTTGCTGCCTAACATAAAAAAAGAGCTTAAGATAATGCATCCTCTGCCAAGAGTGGATGAAATAGACCCCAGCTTGGATGAAACAGAGCATGCTGTTTATTTTGAGCAGGCTGCAAATGGCATACCAGTGAGAAAAGCATTACTAGCACTGGTTTTAGGTAGGGTAAAATGAAGAAAGAATTAAGTGTTTCAGCAATAAAGGATGGAACTGTAATAGATCATATTCCAAACAATGTAACCTTAAAAGTAGTTGATATTCTTGACCTTAAGGGGATAAGAAGCATTATTTCTATAGTAACAAATCTAACCAGTAAGACAATGGGCAAGAAAGGTATTGTTAAAATCGGAGGAAAAAACCTGACAAAAGAGGAAGTTGACAAAATTGCTTTAATAGCGCCAAATGCCACAGTAAATATCATAAAGGATTATGATGTTAAGGAGAAGATAAAAGTAGCAATACCTCCAATAATCAATAAAATAATCAAATGCTCTAATCCAAACTGCATAACGAATAATGAGAAAGTAACAACTAAGTTCTATGTTCTTAGCAAAAATCCGTTGAGAGTAAGGTGCCATTACTGCGAAAGAAATATGAACAAAGAGGACATATTACTTTTATAAAATGCTTGAAACAAATTTATGCGGGATAAAGCTACGCAACCCGACTATACTAGCTTCTGGGATTTTAGGAATCACTAAGGATTGTCTTGAAAGGGTAGGAAAAAATGGCGCAGGCGCTGTTACATTAAAGTCTTTATGCCATAAAGAAAGGGATGGGAATAAGAATCCTACAATGTTTGGCTGTGATAATATGTTTCTGAATGCTGTTGGTTTACCAGGCCAGGGTATAGATAATGCAGTTAAAGATTTTGAAAGGCTGGATAATTTGAGTGTTCCTGTGATAGGAAGCATTTATGGCTATACAATTGAGCAATTTGGCCAGGTAGCTAAAAAAATGGCTTCATTAAAGCCAGCAATGATTGAAGTCAATATTTCCTGCCCTAACTTGGATTATAGCAAGCCGTATTATGCTGATGCAAACTTAACAGCCAAGGTTACTCAAGAAGTTAAGAGAAATTCAGGAAAGATCCCAGTCAGCATAAAACTAAGCCCAAATGTCTATAATATAAATGAAATAGCAAAAGCTGCTGAAAAATCAGGTGCAGATGCAATAACAGCAATTAATACCGCAAATGGCATGACAATTAATGTTGATGCCCGCAAACCTATACTTTCAAGCAAAGTTGGTGGTGTTTCAGGGCCTGCGTTAAAGCCGATTGCAGTAAGATGCGTTTATGAAATTTATGAAACAATAAAAATACCAATTATTGGCACAGGCGGAGTAACTTATGGAAAAGACGCTATAGAAATGATAATGGCAGGAGCAACAGCTGTTGGTATTGGAACTGGAGTTTATTATCGCGGCATTGATGTATTCAAGAAAGTATGTGATGAGATGACAGTATGGATGAAGAAGAATAAAGTTAAGAGTTTGAGCGAGATAAGGGGTTGCGCTCATAAATAAATTATAATAAAATTAAAAATGACATGTATTTGCAAGAATATTCCAATGATAATTGAAATTAATGAGGTAGTTAATGAAGCAAAAAACATAAAATCATTTTTCTTCAAGCATTCTTTGGATGCCAAGCCTGGCCAGTTTATTATGGTGTGGCTTCCTGGTTTGGATGAAAAGCCAATGGCTGTTTCTTACCATAGCAAAAATGAATTTGCTTTTACAACACATGCAGTTGGAAAGTTTACTCATACTTTATGCGCCCTCAAAAAAGGTGATAAAGTAGGAATAAGAGGGCCTTATGGAAATGGTTTTTCTGAAAAAAACAATGCTTGCATTGTTGGCGGCGGCATTGGAATGGCGCCTTTATCCAGTTTAATTGACAAATTAAAGAATCCAATTATCATAAACGGAGCAAGAAGCAAAGACCAGCTGCTTTACCTTAAAAGATTCAAAAATAGGAATATGATTGTTGCAACAGACGATGGAACCTACGGAAGAAAATGCTTCACAACCAATATTTTAGAAGAGCAATTAAAAAATAAAAAAATAAAGATTGTTTACACATGCGGTCCAGAGATAATGATGAAGAAAATCCTTGAAATATGCAAAAAACATAAAGTTGAATGTGAAGCCAGCTTGGAAAGAATAATGAAGTGCGGATTTGGCGTGTGCGGAGCATGCATGTGCAATGATAAGTTAACATGCCAGGATGGACCTGTTTTTAATTCCAAACAATTAAATGAAATGTCAGAGTTTGGAAACTTTGCAAGGCTTAAAACTGGAAAGAAAGTAACATTAAAAGATTATCATTCCTCACGTGTATAAAAATGTCACTTTTGATAAAAAACGGAAAAGTGTATCAAAATGGAACGTTATCTAGAAAAAATATTTTCATTAAAAATGATAAAATTGCAAAAATAACAAGCCAGAATTTAAAAGCTGATAAAGTAATTGATGCAAAAGGTAAAATAATAATTCCTGGATTAATAGATGAGCATGTTCATTTTCGCGAGCCAGGTTTTACTCAAAAAGAAGATTTTCTTACAGGAAGCATGGCTGCAGCTGCAGGCGGCATTACAACAATTCTTGATATGCCCAATACTCTACCAGCAACAACTAATCTGCAAAGATTGGATGAAAAAAGAAGGCTTGCAAAAAAAAGCATTGTTAACTATGGGTTTCATTTTGGCTCAACCAATAATAATATTGCAGAGATTGGAAAAGTAAAGGATGTAGCATCAGTTAAGGTTTATATGGATTATACTACTGGAGATTTAAAAGTTGATGATGAGCATGCATTAAAGAATATATTTTCAAGCAGTAAAACAGTGGCTGTGCATGCAGAAAATGAAAATATAATAAAAGCATTGGAGTTAATACAACATGGAAATAGCCATTTACATTTTTGCCATATAAGCTCAAAGAAAGAGCTTCACTATACAAAAAATGAGAAGATAAAAAATAAGATTTCTGTTGAAGTGACGCCTCATCACTTGTTTTTGACTGCAAAAAATTTGAATGATCTGGGAAGTTTTGGCGAGATGAAGCCAAGCCTTAAAACAGAAGAAGACCAAAAAGCATTGTGGGAGGGAATTCATGATGGCAAAATTGATACAATAGCGACAGACCATGCACCACACACGAAAGAAGAAAAGCTTGACCCTAATTACCCTTATGGGGTTCCTGGATGCGAAACAATGCTGCCTTTGTTATTAAATGCAGTAAATGAGAAAAAATTAACGCTTAAAAAACTTGTTCAGCTTTGCTGTGAAAATCCAGCGAAGATATTCAAGATAAAAAACAAGGGCGTTATTAAAGAGGGCTTTGATGCAGATTTAACAATTATTGATTTAGATATGGAAAAAGAAGTTAAGAATGATGAATTGTTTACAAAATGCAAATGGAGTCCGTTTGATGGATGGAAACTAAAAGGATGTCCTGTGATGACTTTGGTTAATGGAAATATTGTTTTTAACAATGGAAAAATTAATAAGGCAAGAGGAAATCCTGTTGTGTACAATGAATGAAAAAATAGCAAAAGCGTTAGCAGACGCAAATGTAGTAAAGTTTGGAGAATTTACTTTAGCTTCTGGTTTAATAAGCCCTATTTATGTTGATTTGAGGATTTTGCCTTCTTATCCAGATTCCATGGCTGTTGTGGCAGCTGAGCTTGTTAAGGCAGTGAAAAAACTAAATCCGGATGTTGTAGCTGGCGCAGAAACAGCAGGGATACCTTTAGCTATGGCTATTTCACTAAAAACAAAGATACCGATGATTTATGTCAGAAAAAGGCCTAAGAGCTATGGCACACAGGAAATGATTGAAGGCATTTTAAAACAAGGCCAAAAAACTATTTTAATTGATGACATGGCGACAAATGCTTATTCCAAACTAAAATTTGTTGATGGAATAAAACAGGCAGGTGGTGTTGTTGAAGATGTTCTTATTGTGTTGGATAGGGAACAAGGAGGTGTAGAGGCACTTGCCAAAGAAAATATCAAATTACATTCTTTAATTACATTAAAAGAATTACTTGATTATATGAAATCAAACAATATGGTTGATGATGCTAAATATAATGAAATTTTAAATTATCTTGAGCAAAATAAATAAAATGCAAATAATAAAGCTTAGCAAAAGCATAATACCGAGTTGTGATGTTTCTGATTTAGTGAAATTGAAAAATTTAGTTAAGGAAACCTGTTCTGTTGAAGGCGTTGGTGCCTACAAGATTGGTTTAGAGCTATGTTTGCGTTATGGCATCCCTGCTGTTGTTGAAGCAATAAGAGAATTTACAGATATCCCGATTATTTATGACCACCAGAAAGCTGCTACCGACATACCAGAATTGGGAGAAAAGTTTGCTAAAGCAGTAAAAGGAGTGAATGCTGTTATATTGTTTCCTTTTACAGGACCTGAAACAGAAAAAGCTTGGATAAAAGCCTGTAAGGATGAAAAGTTAGGTGTAATAGTTGGCGGTGAAATGACACATAAGGCATTTTTGGAAAGTGAAGGTGGATTTATCAGCGAGAAAGAAGCTATGAAAATCTATGAAATTGCTGCTGAAGAAAAAATCAATGATTTTGTCGTTCCTGGAAATAAGCCAGATAAAATAAAATTGTATAAGGCATTTCTGGAAGCTAAAGGTGTAAAACCGGTTTTCTATTCTCCTGGATTAATCACCCAGGGTGGAGATATTGCAGAAGGTGCAAAAGCTGCCGGAGACAACTGGCATGCTATTATTGGAAGGGCTTTGTATAACTCTAAAGACATTAACAAAGCTGCTAAGGAAATGGTAAGATCTTTGTAGCAGTTTAATGAAAAAATATTTAAAGCCCAAATATAAAAGGTTGTGATTAAAGAGGTGTATGATGTTTAAATCTGTCTATAAAAGGTTTCAAACATCAACAGCGTTTGAGAAAATGCTGCTTGTTGTTGGCGTAGCAATAGGTATTATTGGCTTTTGGTTCATAAATACTATATATTATGACCAGCCAGGGCTTTCATGGCAGTTCTTAACATCCGTGTTTCTTTGGCTGACGCTTATATTCTTAGTTATCTTAACTGACAGCAATGAAAGTATTAAGGAAGAGTTAAGCATTATTATCCGGGAGCATATTGGGGAGACAAAGTTATTGAAAGAAGAAGTAAAATCGCTTAATGAAAATTTAAGTAAGAAGAGGAAGAAATAAAAACAATATATGATTTACTATTTCTATGAAAATTGCAGTTTGCGGTTCTGGTTCTGTTATAGATAAAGAAATAGCTAAAAAAGCATTTGAGATTGGGAAAGAGATTGCTGAAAATAATGTTTTATTGCTGACTGGGGCTGGAACTGGCTATCCTTATGAAGCTGTTAAAGGTGCTAGCTCTGTCAATGGAAGAGTTTTTGGAGTAAGTCCTGCAAAAGACAAAGAGGAGCATGTTAGTAAATATTCTTTTCCAATAGATGGTTTTACAAAAATTGAGTATACTGGTTTAGGTATTCCTGGAAGAAATTTTCCATTAGTTGAAGAAGCGGATGCAATAATAATCATCTCTGGGCAGACAGGAAGCTTGAACGAGTTTACAATTGCTTTCCATTACAACAAAGTAATTGGAGTATTGGAAAATTCCGGAGGCATAACTCTTATTATAAAACAAATTGCAGAAATTTGCGATAAAAGAGGAGAAAGCAAAAATATTATTTATTCTTCAGAGCCGAAGGAATTAGTGGCACTAGTTTTAGACAAATTAAATCAATAAATTAAAAAACAGTAAAAAATAACTTTTTCTTTAGGGGCCTGTGGTCTAATCCGGTATGACGCTTCCTTCGCAGGGAAGAAATTTTGGGTTCAAAACAGCTTTTTGCTTTCGCAAAAACCTGGTGAAAGTCCCAACAGGTCCATATGGATATATATGAGCCAAGAGAAGACAGTACTTTATTAGAGCGTTACGTTAAACAGTACGCTAAAGGCTATGTTTTGGATATGGGTACAGGCTCTGGAGTACAAGCAATAACTGCTGCTAAGAGTAAAAAAGTAAGCTCTGTTTTAGCAACAGATATACAAGATTCAATAATAGAATTCAATAAAAAAAACATCAACAATAAAAAAATAACATTCATAGTTTCTGACTTATTTCAAACATTTAAAACAAATAAAAAATTTGACACTATAATCTTTAATCCTCCTTATTTGCCTCAGGAGCTTAAACTTAAGGATTTGACATTAGAAGGAGGGAAAAAAGGCTATGAAGTTCTGGAAAGGTTTCTTGATGAAGTTAATGATTACTTAAAACCTGATGGAATTATCTTAATTGTCTTTTCTTCATTAACTAAAAAAGAAAAAGTTGATGAATTTATTAGAAATAATTTATTAGAATTCAAATTATTGGACAAACAACATATTTTCTTTGAGGATTTGTATGTCTATAAAATTGAAAAATCATCAATATTGAAAAGTTTAGAAAAGAAAAAAATAAAAAACATAAAATATCTTGCAAAGGGCAAGAGAGGCATTATTTTTATAGGTAAGCATGATAATAAAAAAATAGCAATAAAAATAAAGAACCCTGAAAGCGAAGCTGTTTTAAGGACAAATAACGAGATTAATTTTTTAAAGGTATTGAATAAGAAAAATATTGGACCAAAGCTGCTGTTCTACGATAAGGATTTTCTTGCTTATGGGTTTGTTGAAGGCATTAGCGTTTCAGAATTTTTTGCTTCAATAAAAAATAATTCAATGAATAAATCCAATAATGAAATTGATAATTTAAAAAATAAAAAAATAGCATTGAGACTAATAATAAAAATAATGAATCAGATGTATGCAATGGACAAATTAAAAATTAACAAGGAAGAAATGTCTCATCCACAGAAACATATACTGATTGACAGGAAAAATAATCCTATTTTGATAGATTTTGAAAGGGCGCATCATACAATAAAGCCTGGCAATGTAACACAATTCTGTGATTTTTTGATTTCCAGGTATATATCAATAATATTGAAAAACAACAAAATAAAAATTAACAATAAAAAAATAATCAATGCTGCAAAACAATACAAAAAAAAGCAGAATAAGGAAAATTTCAATAAAATAATCAAATTAATAAAATGATAACTCAATTCCAGAAAAAAGTTTATGAATTATGCAAAAAAGTACCTAAAGGCAAAGTAATAACATACAAAGCAATAGCAAAAAAGATGGGAATGAAAGCTTATCGTGCTGTTGGAACTGCTTTGAATAAAAATCCTTATGGAATATTAAATTGCAGTGGAAAAAATGTAGTTCCATGCCATCGCGTTGTAGCAAGCAATGGGAAACTTCATGGCTTTGCGCATGGATTAAGGAAAAAGGCAGAGTTGTTAAGAAAAGAAGGCATTAAGGTAAAAAATAATAAGATAGAAGAGTTTGAGAAGGTTACGATTAAATAAAATTTATTCAATCCACCAAATTCCCAGGCTTCTCAAGCAGATCTCTTAAGTCATTCATGAATCTTGCTGCTTCTGCCCCATCAAGAACTCTATGATCATAAGTAAAGGAAATTGGCATTATTTTTCTTATTTCAATCTTGCCGTTAATGAGCCATGGCCTGTCTTCAATTCTTCCAGCCCCCAATATGCATGTTTCAGGATAATTGACTATTGGTGTAAAATAAGTGCTTCCAATAACCCCAATATTTGTTATTGTGAAAACTCCGCCTCTTAAGTCCATTAAGTCAATTTTCCTTGTTTTTGACTTCTCAACAAAATTATTTACTTCATTTGCCAAATCATACAGACTTTTTTTGTCAGCTCCTTTTATTACCGGAACTATCAAGCCTTCTGAGGTATCAATTGCAACGCCAATGTTGTAATATTTTTTTATTATGATTTCATCTCCTTCAACAGAAGATGCAACAAAAGGATGTTTTTTCAGTGCTTGTATTGTAGCTTTTATTATAAATGGAAGATATGTCAAATGAATATTTTTTTTGGCTGCTTTTTCTTTCTCTGTTTCTTTTACCTTAGAAAGTTCAGTAACATCAACATGGTCATGATGAGTAACTAAAGCAGCATTATTAACAGCTTCCCTCATCTTGTCAGCAGTGATTTTCCTTATCCCCTTTAATGGAACCCTATCAACATAGCCGAAGAAATCATATTTTTTCCTTAATTTAGGTTTTGCAGAGCCTGATTTTTTCACATCATCTGGAGTGATTCTGCCTCCTGGACCAGTGCCTTTAATTTTAGTTAAATCAACATTAAGCTCCTTGGCAAGTTTTCTTGCAAGCGGGGCTGCTAAAACTCCTGATTCTTCTTTTCCAGGTTTTGATTTTTTTGCTTCTTCTGGAGCTTCTTCAAGAACTCCTACAACACTGCCAGTATAAGGTTTTTCTTCAACTTTTTCCCCTTTTTCACCTATAACTACAAGGACTTCTCCGACTTTAATTACGTCTCCTTCTTTATGATTAAGCTTTAGTATAGTTCCTTTTTTTGGGCTTGGCGGTTCTACAACAGCTTTGTCTGTTTCTATTTCCGCAAGAGGTTGGTCAGCTTCTACTTTATCTCCTTCTTTAACCTTCCATTTTATTATAGTTCCTTCAGTAACTCCTTCTCCAACATCCGGAAATTTAAATTCAAAAGCCATTTTTATTATTATTTATCCAATAGTTTTTATTTTTATCTTATTTTTAACAACTATTTGTTAAGTCATTATTTTTTATTATATTTAAATATCTTTATGCATTGAAATTTTATTATTAATAATTATTATTTTATGAATTTTATTTATTGTTATTTAATTACTGGTTTTTTATTGACTTATTTTTTGATTATTCATTAATGGTTTTGCGTCTTTATTTTTTATTATTGTTTTTCTTTTTATTGGAACTTTCTTATTATACTATTGATCATTTAATTTATTATCAACTTCAATTATAAACTTATTGCTTCATAACCTTATCTACTGCCCTCAAAATCCGTTTTCCACTAGGAATATAATAATCTTCAAGTTTTGCAAATGGAACTGCTGTATCAAATCCAGTAACCCTTTCAACAGGAGCTTCTAAATTGAAGAAGCATTTTTCATTTATCCTTGCAATTATCTCAGCAGCAAAGCCGCATGTTTTAGGAGCTTCATTTACTATAACACATCTTCCTGTTTTCTTGACAGAATTAATTATAGTTTCTGTATCCAAAGGAACTATTGACATTAAATCAATGATTTCTGCAGAATAATTTGATTTTGCTAAAGCCTCTTTTGTATACTTCATCATAGAGCCGTAAGATATTACTGTTAAATCCTTACCATCTTCTATAATCTCTGCTTTTCCTAGCGGAATTGCATAAGCTTCTTCTGGAACTTCCTCTTTAATAGCTCTATAAACTCTCATAGGTTCCATAAAAATAACCGGATCAGGGTCTCTTATTGCAGAAATCAATAGTCCTTTTGCATTATAAGGGCCAGAAGGAATAACTACTTTAAGTCCAGTAGAATGTGCAAATATTGCTTCTCCTGATTCACAATGCAGCTCTAAAGCTCTTATTCCACCGCCATAAGGTGTTCTTATAACCAATGGGACTGAAAATCTGCCTCTGCTACGCATTCTCATTCTAGCTGCATGGCTGAATATCTGGTCAAAGGGACCGTACATAAATCCTGAAAATTGTATTTCTGCTACTGGTATCAGGCCGTTGGTTGCCAGGCCGATTGAAGCAGCTACAATACCCAGCTCTGCAAGCGGTGTATCCACTACTCTATCAGCTCCAAATTCTTTCTGTAAGCCATCTGTACACCTAAAAACACCGCCATTCTTTCCAACATCTTCTCCCAAAATCATTACTCTTTTATCTC
>JAZDMC010000068.1:0-2140 GCA_043801325.1 Candidatus Woesearchaeota archaeon
TATCCTTCAATGGGCTTTGAAAAGCAGGAAGTCATAAAATTCAAAGAGCCAAAAACATTTGCATACAGGGCTGATATAAACGACTTAAAAGAATATACTCTAAAACTTTTAACAGACGACCAGTTAAGGGAGAAGATGGGACAGCAAGGTAGAGAGCATGCAGTTAATAACTTTGATTACAAATATACATCAAAAAAAATGGTAGATATAACGAAAGAAAAACTAGGCTTAGAGTAAACTCTTATAATAAATCTTTCAAAAGGTCATTTAGGTTACATGTTGCAAGACAACAGGTTTTATCTGCTGCTCCATAATAAACAAGCACGTTACCTTTAACTATAACAGCGCCAGATGGAAAAGTTACATTCGGAACTAATCCTTTAAGTTCATATTCTTTTTCTGGCTTTAATATCTGTTTTGAACTGGAAATGATTTTTCTTGGATTTTTTAAATCCAACAATGCTGCATTTATGCTCCATATTTTCTTCTTTGAAGCACCGCAATAAATTAATAACCAGCCTTTAGAGATTTTTAATGGTGGTGCCCCAACCTCTGGACCTCTAAAAACTTTTTTTGTAGGAGAAAAAACAATGTGGTCCTTAAGAGAGAATTTAAAATTAATCCAATAATCTTTTGGAGGATTCAATAACTGATTTATATTATTAAAAGAAGCATAGACAATAGACGAATCTGGAGTATCTGGTTTCCATGCAAATAGCATTCCAATTTTTCCATTTATTCTTCCAGGAAAAATTGTACCAGCTTTTGATTTAACATTTGGCCCAATCAAACCATGTTTTTTTATTTTTTTGAAATCTTTTGTAGTTGCTAAAGCAATTCTAACCCCTTCTTTTTTTCCATATGCTGGTTCAGATAAAGCTGTGTAAAATATATAATAAGTGTTGCCTAATTTTGTAATTCGCGGGTCTTCACAACCATAACGCTCCCATTTGTATTCCGGCTTAATGGTAGGGTTTGAAAATCTTTCAAAATTTATTCCATCTGAGCTTTTTGCGTAACCAATAGAAGAAATATAATTTTTGTAACCTCCTCCTTTTATACGGGTAAAACCAGAATCAGCAGCACGATACACCATATGGAAATTATTTTTATCATAAGCAACACTGCAGTTAAAAACAGCTCCTGATTCCCATTTATTATTTTTATTTAAAGTAAGAATTGGGTTGTTTTTATATCTCTTAAGCCTCATTATAACAAAACCGTTTTCTTTTTGAATGACTCGTATACAAGAATATACATCCCGGCATTCCATGCCTGTAATTTTCCATAATGCTCTTTTGTCAGAGGATTAATCCACTCAGGAAAATTTCCCTTTAAATTAGATTCTGCAAGTTTTTTTATTTCGCTTCCTGCTTTTTCAAATCTTTTTAATTTAATCAAGCTTAAAATATAAAAACCCCCTATAAAAGTCCATATTCCTGCATTTAGATAATGATAAGGTTTTCTGGCATCGCAATCTTCAAAATAATCCTGCCAGTATTTAGTCCCTTTTTTTATTGGAGGGTAAATTGCCTTAACAGGATAAGGAATATCTATTTTATTTTTGTTGATATAAGAAAGAATTTTCTCTGCTTTTGATTTATCAGCTAAATCAAAAATAATTGCAAGGAGATTTCCCAGGCTATCGAACCAATTTCCTATTTCAAGATATTTATTATGGTTTTTCCATCTATAAGGTACATAGAATTTGCCATTCCATAACTTTGTGTCTTCATTTTCATTAACCATGAATTTTAATTTTCTTGCATCCTTACCCTTGCCAATTAAATTTAAGACTTTATAATACAGGGCATGGGTATTTATTGTGTATCCATATTTATGTGGAAAAGCATCTTGCCAGTCTGTTGTAGGAAGCTGCCCCAACATTCCATTCTCTCCTGCATCCTGATGCTCCAGCCATGACAATGCTTTTTGTATTGTTTTTTTGTATTTCCTAAATAAAGGGTTGTCTTTATACCTTTTCTTGTATGTATAATGCCCAATGATATACCACAAGGTTGAATCAATTGATGCATAATCGACATGAGGCTTTCTGCCGCTAAACTTGTCAACAGCATTGGGTATTTGCCCATTTTTGCTTTGGTTATTTGCAAGAAGAATTAGGCTTTGCTTGAATGTA
>JAZDMC010000074.1:0-4282 GCA_043801325.1 Candidatus Woesearchaeota archaeon
TGGAACTCTTGCTGTGTTTCCACTTCCATCAACAAATGACAACTCATAGTCATCAGAGCCTGATGCCTTAATAGCTATCTCTTCCAGTAGCTCATTACTAAGGCCTTGGTACTCTATGTCCCAGTTTTTGGTAAACAATAGTTCTGGTTCATTCATTTCAGAATTTTCGCTTAATTTTCCGCCTGCTGGCACATAATAGTCGTCATCTGCAACCATATAGACAATTATCTTGTCTATCTTAAATGTAGTACTATCATCACTGCCTTCAATCCAGACATTTGCACTATCAATTGTTTCATCATCTACCTTCATTTCAGTACTGCTTGTTGTATCGTTTATGTTAGTGTCTTTTATCCATAATTTCTGCGCTCCTAAGAAAAATGTTGCGCTATGGACACCGCCAGCATAATCCTGATACAATATCTCTGAAACACCAATTGTTGTTCCGTCTGAGATTTTGTCAGTGTCTCCATCTTTTAGCTTTCTTGTTGCTTGCGCATCAATTATAAACTTTGCTTCATCTGCATCTACATATTCCAATGTTACCTCATAGTCCTTGCCACCAATTGCATAAGTTTTTGTATCGCCTTCCAACAAGGTGTCTTTTACTGATCCGCCCATTAAGGTAAGTATTACTTGTCCCTTTGTACCTGCGCCATTTCTTCGGGCAGTTACAATTGAGTAAGTTTTCCCTAACATAGTAATTGTTACATCATCAAAATCTGTTAAGTAATCACCTGCTGCTGATGCTGAGCCTGTGCTATCATCAACATCTGATTCAAGGGAAGTTGTAAATTCCAGCTCATATCTTGCAATTGGTTTTCCGTTCTGGAAATACAAGAAATCTGCTGTTACATCATTACGATCTTCCATATACTGAACTTTGCCAGTTGTAGTATCGTTAAAATATAGTCTTTGCTCAAATGGCGCAGTTCCTTTATTGTTTTTTGCTGAACCTGCAGCCAACAAGATTGGTAATTCTGCCTCATCAATATAAGATGATCCAGTAATAGTTGCTATTGTTTCTTGATTATTGCCTGTTTCCAAATTTTCAGACATTTCCATAACATTAGTAGATCCTTTCTGGACTAGCCATGCTTCTCCTGATGCGCTAATTCCGCCTGTTGATGCAGCAGTTACAGCTTTTGTTGCTGCAAATTGCAGGCTTACAGCTATATCTGAGACGCCAATAACATCTTCTGCTGCAGCTTTATCTCCTACAACTAGAACTCCTGCGAATTTACCATCTTTAACATATTGTGTTGGGTATTTTGCTAAATCAGCCTGAGCAATTGCTCCGAAAAGAGTAGCTCCAACCATAGACGCTCCTGTACCAAGAGCAACGATTCTTTTTATTACTTTTTTAAATTCCATTTGAACTAACACCTCCGAGTGTTTGTTTTTTATTATTTTATATTGGAAACTCTATAAAACTGAGTTTCTAATGAATATGAAGGCAATCAATCATATTTAAATGTTACGGTTACGTCACCTATTATAATATATATATTCTACTATACAATTCCTATATACCATTTATATAGAAAAGTTATAGCTAGATACCTCTATCGTGCAAATAATCCTATATAAACTTTTCTTATTTTTCTCCATAATATATTTATATATAGGCCTAATTTACCGTATAATATAATAATGCCAGCTAAAAATAAAAAAATAATTATCGCTTCTATAATCTTCCTTGTAATATTTAGTATAATGCAGTTTACAGTGCCTAATATAATAGGATTCGATGGTTACTACCACATAAAAACTGCAGGCATAATTAGGGAAGAAGGATTGATTAAAGAGTTTCCCTGGGCTGTGCATACAATCCTCTCAAACAATTATGCAGACATTCAAATACTTTTCAGGATCCTGCTTATTCCCTTTACTTTTCTTGGGCTTTCCCTTGGAGCAAAAACAGCTTCTATTTTATTTGCTGCTATATGTTTTATTGTCTTCTACTGGTTTTTGGTTGAAAACAGGATTAAATACCCATTTTTCTGGTCTTTGCTTTATTTATTCACTGCTGAAAGCTTAACGTACAGGTTTTTATTGGCAAGGGAAATGCCAATTGCAATAGCCCTTCTTATCCTGACAATTTATTTCCTTCAAAATAAAAAATATATTTTCCTGGGCATAACTTCATTTGTTTTTGCTTTGTTTTACAGCGGTTTTGTGTTTCAATTATTCGTAATATTTACGTATCTGATTTTAGAAAAAATCTTTTCAAAAAAATTTGATTGGAAAACAATTATTTATTCCCTATCCGGAATAATATTGGGCCTGGCAATAAATCCATATTTTCCAAATAACATCTTTATGCTTTACACCCAGATATTCAAAGTAAATCTTATTGCAAACTTATACAATGTTGAATGGAAGCCATGGCCTTTTTTTGAATTTATAAAAAATAATATCCTCATATTATTCTATCTTCTTATTTAAATTTTTATTTTGATTAAGAATAAAAAAATTACAAAACCCCAGTCACTTTATCTTGTATTAGCGTTATTTTTCTTTGCCTATACTATTTTATCAAAGAGGATGCAGGAATACTTAGTCCCTTTTTCAATCCTGGCATTTGCATTTTTATTCAATGATTATCTGCAAGGATTAAACAAAAATAAATTTTTAAAAAGAATTAAGATAGTTGCTGTGTTGCTGCTTATTATAATTGCAGCTGTTAATCTTATTCTATTGAGAAAAGATGTAATCAATAATGATTTTCTGTTTAAGTATGATAAATGCGCAGAATGGATGAAAAACAATGTTCCAAAAAACTCTTTAATATTCACAAATGCTTATGCATTTCCTTACCTGTTTTTCAGGAATTCTGATTTAAGGTACACCCATGGAATAGATCTTACATATTCTTACCTCTACAATCCTGAAGAGTTTGAAAGGTATATGGAAATAATGCAAGGAACTATTAAAGATAGCAGGGATTTTATCATAGAAGACTACAATCCGGACTATGTTTTTTCAGGCAAAATAAAGCAGGATGTGCAGCTATTTAACTACATTATAGGCCATAAAGAAAACTACAAAGCAGCTTATGAAGATGACTGGTGCGCAGTATTAGAAGTTAAATAGTGTTTATGGACTTTAAAAAATCCAGTTTATCTCTCGCATTCTTGTTATCAGGCTCTATTTCCAAAGCCTTAACCAGCAAATTTTCAGCTTTTTTATTGTCTTTTAAAAATTCATAAATTAAAGCTGAATTATAATACGCATCTGCGTAATCCCTGTCAATCCTTATAGCCTCATCAAATTCCTGCATTGCCAAATCAAATTCGCCTATGCGCCCATAAACTGCCGCTAAATCATTATGCGCTTTAGCATACCTCGGATTGATTTTTATCGCTTCCTTAAAGCTTTCAATGGCTTTTTCTTCCATGTTAAGCTTGGCGTAAACAAGCCCTAGCTTATCATAAGTTTTATGATAAGGCCTTGCTTCAATAGACTTTTTCAAAACTGCAATTGACTCGTTATAAGCTCCTAATTTTGCAAGTACAACGCCTAAATTTGCCAATGCCCTGAAATTGTCCGGCTGTAATTTAACAGCCAAATTAAACTCTTCCAAAGCTGTTGCATCATCCCCTGACCTTTCATATGTAAAACCAAGATTATCATGAGCCATGCTGTTGTTTGGATTTGTATCAACAGTTTTGCTCCATAATGTTAAATCGTCTCTCCAGTCCTTATTCCTGTTTACCGTAGAGAAAACATAAAAACATATCAGCAGAACAATAAAAATCATAACACCATACCTAACAATATTTTTGTTTATATTTTTGAAATCATAATTAAAAATTGTAAATAAAAAATACGAAGCCAATAATGAAAAAGCAATTGACGGAACATAAAGATATCTTTCTGCCATAAAGACCTGCAGAGGCAGTAAATTTGAAAATGGTATCAATGCAATAAAAAACCAGAAAACAGAGAAAAACAGTATCTTATTCTTGTTATACTTTAATGTAAAAAATATTATTGCAGTCAAAATCAATGCAGAAATTAAAACCTTTGGATTAAAAATAGACGTAGCTGGAATGATGTCATGAAACAAAGTCAGATTTATTGGAAAAATCAGCAAATAAATATAATAAACATAAACCTTAAGCATTGTAAGCATTGTCAGGAAAAAGTTTCCTGCAAGATATTCCTCAATCCTGCCTCTAACGCCAATAACAAAGAATCTTATTGCAATATAAAACAGTCCAATGATAAAATAAGGAATATAATGTTTAATAATAGTACTTTTTAATAAATTCTTACT
>JAZDMC010000034.1:0-14607 GCA_043801325.1 Candidatus Woesearchaeota archaeon
AATAATATTTATGTTGTTAAAGATGGTCAGGAAGTGTATAGTTTATTATGCAAACATTTTAAAACTGCTTCTTAAAGGTAAAATTTATAAGCCATAAAAATTAATCATTTTTTGTATGAAAATAAACAATATCCTTGTGGTATACGCGAACCCTAAGAATAAGGAAGAGGAATCTGCGCTGGAATGTGTAAAAACTACATTAAAAAAACATAAAATTAATTATAAGATTGCTCATAGGGGCAAACCCAACAAAAAGCTGTTTCAAAATAAAGAGCTAGTAATAGTAGTTGGCGGAGATGGAACATTTTTGCAGACTTCTCATTTTATTTTTGACAAAACTCCAGTGATTGGGGTTAATTCAGACCCAAGATACAAGGAAGGATTTTTTATGGCGGCTAATAAAAATGACTTTGAAATTAAATTTAAAAGAATGTTAAATATGGGTTATAAAACAATAAAACTTAAGAGACTTGAAGCGTATGTTGGCAGGAAAAAGGTTCCTGAGCTTGCACTGAATGAGTTCTATATAGCATCTGAAAAGCCATATCATACGGCAAGGTATTTTTTTTCTGCAAAAGGAAAAAGAGAAATGCAAAAGAGTAGTGGCATCTTGATTTCAACTGCTGCTGGCAGCAATGCGTGGATAAAAAGCGCTGGAGGAGAAGTTTTGCCTTTAGATACAGATAAATTTGAATATCTTATAAGAGAACCTTATTGCGGCAGAGTTTCAGCAAAATATAAGTTGATTAATGGAATATTAAACAAAAATGAGAAAGCGGAGATTACATTTGAATTCGGAAACGGCATTTTGATAGCAGATTCTTTAAGCAGAGAGTATAGGTTTAAGGCAGGACAGAAAGTTACTGTAAAAATTTCTAAAAAACCATTGTATTATGTTTCGTTTAATGTCTAAGATTAAAACTTACTAAGAATTCTGTTTCTTAAAAAACTGAATAATCCTCCGACAGGTCCGTAAAGTATTTTGCCTTCATATCTTGTTTTATTCTGTTTTATAGCTTTTCTTAGATTGCCTTCAAAAATTGTATATGCCGAGCATATCTCAAATTTAAAGTGAGCATCAGAACCACCAATTCCGGGGATTTTAAGCTTTTTTGCTGTTTTTTGGGCTTTCTCATTATCTCCTGGAAACATTCTTGCATTAAAGCATTCTACAGCATCAATCTTTCCTTTAAGTTTTTCTAAAGGATACCTAAACCTAAGTGTTGGCCTTATGGATATCCTAAAGGGGTGGGGAATGGCTGTTAAGGCCCCTTGAGCCTTGATTTCATCAATAACAGAAAAAAGTTCCCTGGATTTTATTTCCTTGTAAAGATAATAAGCAATAACATCACCATAATTTGTCTTTACTTCCTCTCCTACAATGACCTCAAAATTACCGTCATTGTTCAGCTTTTTTACCTTAAGCGCGCCTTTTATTGTATTATGGTCTGTAATTGCAATTCCATTAAGGCCTCTTTTTTTTGCTGTTTTTAACAATATCTCTGGCTTCAGATTGCTGCAAGGGGAATAATGAGTATGGTTATGTAAATCATATTTCATTTTTATACGGTTTTCATTAAGTTTGATATGCCGCTAGTTATAATGCTTTCCTGTTAGTTCTGAGATAATATACATTATATCATCTGTTAATTTTCTTAATAGTTTTTTAGTTATAGGCTTGTTATAATAATTATCCAGATATATTGGCCTACCTATATGCAATTTTGCTCTTTTTAGTTTTGGCATTAGTTTCTCTCTTGGAGCTATGTCAAATGACCCTGTAAGGCCTATAGGGAGGATTGGCACGCGAGCCTTAAGCGCTAATCTTACAACACCCGTTTTTCCTTTTAATAACTTCCCATCTAAACTCCTTTGGCCTTCTATAAAAACCGCCGCTATTTCTTTTTGTTTCAATAAAGATAAAAGTTCTTGGAATGCTCTTTCAGTCCCTTCGTCAGCACAGACACAGCCTGCCCACTTTCTTGATATGGCATTGCCAAACAAATCCCAAAAACGGCCTTTCTTTGCAAAAAAATGTATTTTTTTATTTTTTAAGGGGATGATTATTGATCCTATGAGGAAAGGATCTAAATAGCTTTCATGGTTAGAAGTTATGATAAAAGGACCATTTTTTGGAATATTTTCTATTCCCCATATATCTTTTAAGAATAACCTTACAAGTGGAAGAAGCGTCCTTTTGAAAATGGGATAAACCAAGTTAAATCACCTAAATCTAAGATAATATAATTGATGTGAAACAAAGAACTATATAAGGGTTATAAAGTTTATGATTTTTAAAAAAGAAATCTATAATATGTAATTATCATTAGTGGCATAAATTTATGAACAAATGTAATTTAAGCATTTTTTAATAGAGTCTTCCTATTCTTATATAGCACTTCAATAAACGAGTAATATGCAAAAAAGAGGGTCACATAAATTAAGATGCTCATGATTAAGTTATAATTCTGGTTAACCAATTTTGAATTAATATCAGAGTCTAAAACATAAATCACTATTAACCCAAATAATATTGTTATGTTCTGCAATCCAGTTTTATAAATTGAAAACTTACTTCTTTTAGGTAGAACGCCACTCGTAAAATTGATGCTTCTCACAGATTCTGTTGTAAGGTCTCTTGTAATAAACAATAGAACTGCCCATAATGGCACTAGTCTAAAATCAAATAAAACTATGAACATTAAACTTGTAATAAGCTTATCAGCAATTGAATCTAAAAAACTGCCAAATTTAGTTGCTTTATTTAATTTTCTTGCAACTATTCCATCAATTTTGTCTCCGATAATAATCAATAAGAATAAAATTATAGAAACCAACTTGCCCAGAGTATCGCCAATGTATAAAAGAAGAATAATAAAGGGGAGAATCGACAATCTTATGAGTGTTATCTTATTAGCAAGATTTATTTTAGGCATTTTTTATTATTTCCCTGGTTTTTATCCTTATCTCTCTATCGATATCAGTTAGATCCTGCAAAGAGGGGCTCTTAATAGATTCATGCGAGTCCATTACTCTCTTTATTGTTTTTGGAATATGTAAGTACGGGATTTCTCCATTTAAAAATGATGTGACAGCAATTTCATTGGCAGCATTCAATACACATGGCATGGTGCCCCCTATCTTCAAAGCGTCAATTGCATATGCTAAGCAGGGGAATGTCTCAAGGTCTGGCTCTTCAAAAGTAAGTTCTCTAAACTCAATTCTCCTTATTACCCTTTTTATTCTTTCTGGATAACAAAGCGCATATTGAATTGGAAGCCGCGCATCTGGCTCTGCTAATTGAGCTATGACAGTTCCATCTTTATATTCAACCATTGAATGAATTATTGCCTGTGGATGAACTATAACTTTAATTTTTTCAGGAGGAAACCCGAATAACCAGCGTGCTTCAATTACTTCAAAACCCTTATTCATAAGCGTTGCAGAATCAACAGTTATCTTTTTTCCCATGTTCCATTTTGGGTGGTTTAATACTTCTTTAATGGCCACGTTTTTTAGTTCATCCTTTTTCTTTCCTCTAAAAGGACCACCAGAACATGTGAGTATAAGCCTTTCAACACTTTTGAGGCTTTCACCAGCTAGGCATTGAAAGATTGCAGAATGTTCGGAATCTACAGGCATTATTGTAATTCCATGCTTCTTTGCTTCCTTCATTACAATATTGCCACCAATAACCAGTGTTTCTTTATTAGCTAATGCAATGTCTTTCTTTTTTCTTATTGCACAAATCGTAGGTAATAAGCCAACTGCACCCACTACTGCTGTAAGAACAAGGTCATTTTCATCCATTTCAGCAATTTTAATGAGACCCTCAACACTATTATATACCGGAATTGAAATTTTTGATGCCAATTCCTCTGCTTTTTTCTTATTAAATACGCACACAGCCTTTGGATTGAATTTTTTGATTTGTTCCTTTAATAACTTAGTATTTTCATTTCCAGTAAGTCCAACTACGCTAAACTTTTCTGGGAAACGAGAAATTATGTCAAGTGCCTGTGTTCCAATAGACCCGGTAGACCCCAAAATTGAAATGTTTTTCATTTTATATTTTTAAAATCTGTATAGCTTGTACAATTTCATTCCCCGAAGTTTCATTTTTAAATTATTACCGACAATATTGCCAATAAGGCAAGTGCATTAAAGTAAATAGAAAACTATATAAGGATTATAAAGTTTATGATTTTTGGAGTTTTATAGTTGAAAATGAGAGGCATATTTTCAAAAGCAAACCAGATAACTTATATCAGGATTCTTCTAATTCCAGTATTTGTAATTTTCCTTTTGATGGAAATACCTTATAGGGATTATATTGCAGCATTTATTTTTATAATAATATCCTTATCTGATGCATTTGATGGTTATATTGCAAGAAAAAACAACAATGTAACAGGTATTGGTAGGATATTAGACCCTATTGCAGATAAACTGCTGGTATCAACAGCATTGGTATTATTGATAGGTAGGATAGAATTATGGATGGCTGTCATTATTATTGTGAGGGAGATTGTTATTACTATCATCAGACTTTCTTTATTATCTAAAAAGATTACCATTAGTGCAAGCAACCTTGGAAAAATAAAAACTGTTTCACAAATAGTGGCTATAGTGGCAGTAATTCTTAATCTTCCTTTTAACTGGTGGCTAATGCTCCTTGCTGTTATTATAACAGTAGTATCTGGCTTGGATTATATCATAAAAATAAGAAGGATGAAGGGAGAAAATATGCTTAACATACCAAATATGATAACAACTTTCAGGCTTTTGCTTATTCCCTTGTTTATAATAAATATGATAGAATCAAATTTAAATTTTGCACTAGTGGTTTTTACTATTTTTGTGCTTTTAGACAAATTAGATGGCATATGGGCAAGAGCAACAAAGCAAATTACTAACTTTGGCAGTGTTTATGACGGGTTTGCTGATTATGTGCTGGTAGTATCTGCTTACATAACATTTTATATGACTGGATTATTAGAATCTTTTTGGATTATTATTTTTGCAATACCTTCTATAGTTTTAACAGGAACAAAAATAATTCAGTATTCAAAAATTAAGGAAATTCCTCAAGAAGTTTTAGGCAAAATTGTTATAGGCATTTCATATGTTGCTGCAATATCTGTTATTATTGATTTTGTGTATAAATTTCAGGTATTAGTTTTAATTGCTATATTGGCATATGTTTATATGGCTGTTAGCATAATCAAAATTTTAATTAAAAAACAGCATGAATCTTCTTAAGCTACCTTAAAATCCTCCAGAATTTGAGGTATTCCCACATACACCAGTCATACCCTCACAATATTCTATATTATAGATAATTAGCCTTGTCATTTTTAAAATCGGGTTATAGTTTCCTAAACCTTATGCTTGATATTCTTAATATTCCTAAAAGAATGTTAGTAGTTATAAGGTTTTCCTGTAAGCGTGGATATAACATGCATAACATCGTCTGTTAATTTTCTTAAAAGCTTTTTATTTATCTTTTCTTTATAGTACTTGTCCAAATATATCGGCTTGCCTATACACATTTTTGCTCTTTTTAGTTTTGGCAATAATTTGTTTCCAGGAACTATATTAAATGTTCCGATAAGACCTATTGGTAGAATTGGAATCTTGGCTTTGAGTGCTACCCTTACAGTGCCTGTTCTTCCTTCTTTTAGGTTTCCATCAAGGCTTTCTGTGCCTTCTATAAAAATAGCTGTAATCTCACCTTGTTTTGATAAGGATACAAATTTCTCAAGCGCTTTTTCCTTTCCATCGTCTAATGATATGCCTCCTAACCAGTCTTTCGCTAGTCTATCTCCAAAAAAATCCCAGAAATAACCTTTTTTTGCAAGAAAATGCACCTTTTTATTTATTAGGGGCATTATTACTGATATTATCAGCAAAGGATCTAAGTAACTTTCATGGTTGGATGTTATAATAAAACTGCTTTTTTTAGGAATATTTTCTGTGCCTTCAATGCTTTTTAAGAATAATGACCTTAAAGGCAAAAAAATCGTTCTTTTGGAGATGGGGTAAACCAAGGTAGATCACCTAAACTTAAGGTAGTTAGTAAGATAAATAAAAATTATAGCATAGTTATAAAACTTATGGTTTTTGGATTTTTTCCTGTTAAACTAGATTTCAAAACATAAAACACACCTATAACTATTGAAAAAATAGTGTTCCTCTACTAATTTGAATCCATTGCCAAGAAACAATTTTTTAAAATCATGTATTGGCTCCAATGGATCGCCTGCCATAAGATAAAATAAATATCTGGAGGAGTATCTTGAATATTTCCAGAGTGTACCTATTAAAGTATTATTTGGAGTATGCTCCTCATACAATATTACCCTCCCACTAAAATCTTCAGATAATTTTTTTATTAGTATTTTTAAACTTTTGATTGGCAAAGCACAAAAAAATACAGATGCAATAATAATATCATAATTCTGAAATTTGTTAAAATTAAATATATCCTCCTTTTGAAAATTTATGTTATGTCCTGAATTTTCTTTCCTTGCTAAACTTATCATTTTGTCGGAACTGTCTAGACCTAAGTAGCAATTAACTTTTTTATAAATCCTTTTTGAAAGGTCGCCTGTACCACATCCTAGTTCCAACACTTTAGATCCATTTGGAACTAACTCGGCTATTTTATTCCTAATTTCCTTAATTCTACCAAATGTCCACGAATAGCTTATAATGTCGTAGAATCTTGCAATTTTGCTATAGCGCATTTTATATCAGAAGAATGATTAAGAGCATAATATATAATATTTACTATTAAGCTAATCTTTGGTTTTTCTTCATTAAATTTGTTACTTCAAAGAGCTTTAAAACGAAACTTTTATATATAGCTTTAGTGTGTGTAAATATGTGATAATGAATTGAAGATACCTAAGCTACCAAGATTTAGATTCTCAAAATCGGTAAAGATAAAAATTGATAGGAAAGTCTGTGATTTAATTTTAACAGGGAATCAGTATATTTCTAAAAAAGATCTTGGTGCTTTTATTAGCGAATTGCTTTTAAAATATGATGACCTTGATTCTGCTATTAATGATTACGTTTCAAAAAAATATTCTCTTAAAAAAATTACCGGTTTACTAAAAAGGTCAAATAAAAAAATTATTCCGTTTCGAGAAATTCGTGAAATGCTTGATATATCAAAAAGAAAGTTTTATCCCCGGTTAAAAATAATTAAGAAATATCTTATTGGCAAATCCAACTTCAAATGGACTGTTAAGCGCGGCAAATTTGTAAGGTTAAACTAAATGTTACTAAATAGAGAGTTTATAAGGAATTGTATATACCAAAAGAATCTTTGTTTTTAATATGAATCTAACAAGCAAAAGAAAAGTATTGAAAAAAATATATTCCCCATTAGCAATAGTTTTAGTTAGAATTGGGCTCAGTCCTAATCAGACTAGTATAATAGCTTTATTGTTAGGAATTTTGGCTGCTTATCTTTACCTAACTAAAAATTATTTATGGGCTACCCTATCATTAATATTCTCAGGGATATTTGACCTTATGGATGGGGATATTGCGGTTAAGACAAATAAGATGACGAAGTTTGGTGCTGTTTTTGATTGGATTAGCGACAAAATTGTTGATACCTTAGTAATAGGAGCAATAGGTTTAACATATGCTAACCCCTATATAACAATATTCGCTATTATGGGTTCTTTGATTAATACATTTGTTAAGCCAGTAGCATACAGTGAAATAGGTTATGATTTTAGAGTAAAAGGAAAAATTGAATCGCAGTTAGAGGGGGTAGGTATGTTTGGAAGACCAGAAACCTTTATAACCATTATAATGTTCTCTATATTGCATTATTTTAATTTCCTCGGCATCATAAACCTTTATTTGTGTATTATTATTATTGCAGTATTTACAAATATTTCACTTTTACAAAGATTAATTTATTTGTACAGGAGATATAACATTCAGGATGTATAGTTGTTAAAAATGGAAAAACCATTTGTTTGTCTTGTATCAGAGATAAGTGTTGATGGAAAATTAACCCTTGGTAAGGGCATTTCTAGTAAAATTTTTATGACGCTTATGGGCCATGAAGCAGAAGTCTTTTTACATGAATTAAGGGCAAATTATGATGCAATTATGGTTGGAAGCAATACAATTAAAATAGATAACTCAAATTTAACGGTAAGATATGCCAAGGGAAAAAATCCGATTAGGGTTGTACCGTGCTCTGATGGAAAAATACCTTTGGAATCAAATATTCTGAATAAAGATGCACCCACAATAATAGCAGTATCTGAGAAAGCAAGAGAAGATGATATCAACAAATTAAAGGGGAAAGGTGTTAAAGTAATAAAATGCGGCAGTGGAGATAAAGTAAATTTAAATTTACTTCTTAACGAACTTTGGAAAGAAGGCATAAAAAAAATGATTGTTGAGGGTGGGCCTAGCCTGGCTTATAGTATGCTTAAAAATAAATTAATTGATGAAATAAAATTAGTGCATATTCCTGTAATAGTTGGTGGCATAGATACCCCTTCTCTAGTTTGGGGGGATGCTGCTAAAACTCTAAATGAAGTAATTAATACAAAACTAAAGAAGTTTCATATGTGCGGTAAAAATCTAATAACAGAGTATGAAGTTATTTATTGACTTTAATCTTTTTTATTTTGGTTTTGTAGAACATATACAAAGGAAATATTAACTTAGTCTTTAGATTTTGTAAATTCCCTATGACCAGCGTATTATTTTCTTTGATACCATTAAGAAATGATGCTGCATCTTCTTTTGTTTTAACACATGTTAAAGTTCTTCCTATATCTTTGGTATTATGAGCATCACTGCCTCCTAATACATTCTTGTGCTTCTTTTTTGCAACTTTAATTGCTTTTTTGTTCTTTGCATTAAAATTCTTGCTATTAATAACTTCGTATAAGGGTATCATATCAAAAATTTTTTTGATTAATCTTTTCTTAAGTAAAATATTTATTATTTTTTTTGTATAATTACGATAAGGGTGCGCTAAACAGATAACGGAATTGTATCTTTTCCCATTTTCAATTAATACATTAATTTTAAGTTTACTGGTTCTGTGCCTATTCTTTTTCCTATTTGGAGCAATTACTTCATTGTAGAATCCAATTAATTCTTCTTTTTTCTTAAAATAAAACAAAACATCAATTCCTTCCTTAGAACATACTTCTATTCCGGGTATGACTAATACATTTTTTTCATTATCTATTGCTTTAAGAGAGCCTTCTATGCAATTATGGTCTGTTATTGCAACCCCTATGCCCAATGATTTTGCTTTTTCTATTATGCCATCAATCTTTGAGTTAGAATCTGCAGAATATTCGCTGTGTAAATGCATATCTACGCAAACATACCCTTCATTTTTCAATTTAGTTATGTTGGGAGCGTTAAAAATAATCTCTGACATATTGCCTAATCTCTTACCTTTTATATGAAATCTTTATTTTATAATTTTAAATTTATTTTGGTTTATTTAAATGTAGCTATTTTAAGTTTTTAGTTTTTCTACAAAACCTTTTTAATAACATAAAAAATACTCGTGGCTATGATGTATACAATCTTAGACTGCTATACTGATGAGCCTGCTGGCTTAGGAGTTCCGCCTTATTTGGGAACATATCCTAGATATATAGCGGGCTATTTGAATGAAGATGTTAATTATTTGACAATTGATGATTTAAGGCTGTGGAAGAAATATAATTCTGTGATTAGGGATACAAAAAAGTCTCAAAAAACAAGCATTATAACATATAATTTAACGATTAATTATAAAAATATAAAAAAAATATTGGACGAGACAAATACTTTGATTGTGATTCTTGGAGTTCATGTTCCTGGAAAGTACCTTTCTGCTGTTCCTGGAACTTTAAAAGAAGTGATGCCCCTTATTGGAGATTTACGATGCAAAAAAATACTTACAGGGCCTGCTGTTTTTGGAACTCAGCTTTATGGAGGAAGATTTTTTGAGAAAGCAGATTTGAGAGTATTTGATAAAATTGACCACTCGCTGTTTAATTTTGATTATAATAAGATAAAAGAATATGCCGTTGATGGCGCAAAGATAATAAAACAAATTCCAGATTATAGAGTGATAGAGATTGAAACTGGACATGGGTGTGATATAGGGAAATGCAGTTTCTGCACAGAGCCGTTGAAAAACAAAGCTGAGTTCAGGGAAAAAGAAGATGTTTTGAGGGAAATTGCTAAGTTCTATGAATTAGGGTGCAGATTTTTTAGATTAGGAAAACAAACTTGTTTTTACACATTGCCTTATGCTGCTGAACTGCTGAGAGATATTAGGAAAAATTGCAAAGACATAAAGGTTTTACATATAGATAATGTAAATCCGGTTAAGGTTATTGCTGATAAAGATTACGAGATAACAAAAGCTGTTGTTAAGTATTGTACATCAGGAAATGTAGCTGCTTTTGGTATAGAAAGTTTTGATGAAAATGTAATTAAGGAAAATAATCTAAATTGCATGCCTAAAATAGCTTATGAAGCAATTAGGATTCTTAATAAATATGGCACAGAAATTGGGGAAAATGGAATGCCTATATTTTTGCCAGGCATCAACTTGATTTTTGGATTGAAAGGTGAGAGCAAAAAAACTCATGAAGAAAATATGAAGTGGTTTAAGAGAATCTATGATGATGGTTTGATGTTAAGACGGATAAATATAAGACAGGTAGCAATTTTTGAAGGAACACCTTTGTTTAGTGATGGCAAAGATAAATGGCTGCGAAAAAACAAGAAAATGTATTGGAAGTGGAGGAATGACATAAGGCAGAATATTGACTGGCCGATGCTGCAAAGAATAACCCCAAAAGGCACTGTGCTTAGAGATTGCTATGCTGAGATTTATGACGGCAATACAACTTTTTGCAGGCAATTTGGAACTTATCCATTGATTGTTGGTGTTAAAGGAAGGCTTGAGCTAAAAACGTTTTATAATTTGGAGATTGCTGGCTATATGTTAAGGAGTTTGATTGGAAAAGTTGCTGTAAAATAAACTAGTAGGGGGTTTTATTCAGGTGTTTCTGTTGATTAGCTTCTTTATTTTTGGGATAACTTCTTCTGCTGCTATTTCTCCAGCGCGTATGATTTCATCTATTTTGTCAAATTGTGTCCGTACAATATTTTCAAATTCCGGCCTGATTATTATATCTACATAAGGGTACTTTAGCTTTTCTCTTGACAACTGAGTGCTTAGTATGTCATGAGACCTAATCTGATACTTGACTATATCAGGAGTTTCCATGCCAAATGCAAGCTTAAGTATTTTTTTTGGGCTTAGGAGAGTTTTAATAAGCAATGGAAGCCTTATTTTTTTCTTTTTTAAAAATTTTTTTAAATACTTTAATTCTGTTAAAACAAACTTCTTCTCAATAAATTCAGTAAAGTCTGACTCTTCTTTTTGTATTTGGGACATGCTCATTTGCTTAAGATTGAGTGTCAAATCTATTGCTATAACAATATCTGCACCCATTTTCTTTACTACATCAACAGGTATCGGGTCTGCAAGACCGCCATCCACAAAAATAAAATTATTGTCAATAACCGGCTCAAAGACACCGGGCATAGAAATTGATGCCCTAATAGCTTTTGTTAAATTGCCTTCGGTGAATACAAACTTTTCACCCCTGTTCAGCTCTGTTGCAATTATGGAAAGCTTAGTGTGCAAGTCTTCAAAATTTTTGTTTTTAATGATAGTTCCAATATAGTTTTCTATTCTTTTGCCTGCAATAAAACCTGTTTTTGGGACTGTAAAATCTATTAATTTTCTTAATTTAGTTGTTTTTACTATTTGTTCTATATCATCTATCTTAATTCCAGAAGCATACAATGCGCCTATTAAGGCTCCAATTGAAGTTCCTGCAATAAAATCAATCGGTATGTTTTCCCTTTCCAGAACTCTTAGGACTCCAATATGAGAGAGACCTCTAACTGTACCTCCGCTTAATGCTATCCCCACTTTTGGCCTTGATTCTTGTTTTTTTGCTTTTCTTCTTTGTTTTTTAGGCATTTTTAATTTTAAGATGATGTTTTTTTTAAATGTTGCTTATTTTGTAATAATTTTGTTTAAATTAAAAACACAACATTTAAATATATGTATATACCTATGTATTGAAATAGGTATTGAGATATGTATTAAAATAGGTATTTACTTATGAAATTACATAATTTTGAGAAGAAAATTCTGGATTTTGCCAGGAAGGATCGGGTGATAACTACTGCAGAAATAGCTGATTACTTCAAGATTTCCTGGAATACTGCAGAAAGGTATCTTCTTGAACTGGCTTTAGACAATAAATTCAAGCGGATAAAAAAAACGGGTGTGAATTTGTGGATTTTAAAATAAAATGAGCGACACAATAATCGAGCTGGATAATGTATGGAAAATTTACAAGATGGGTGAAGTAGAGGTTCCTGCATTACGGGGCTTGAATTTGAAAATAAAAAAAGGGGAGTTTGTTGCTGTGCAGGGCGCATCTGGCTCTGGAAAAAGCACTGCTCTTAACTCAATTGGATGTTTGGATGTTCCGACTAAGGGCAGGGTTTATTTGGAAGGCAGAGACATTTCAAAACTCCCTGAATCTGAATTAGCCCAGATAAGAGGCAAAAAAATTGGATTTATATTCCAACAATTCAACTTAATTAATACATTAACAGCATTAGAAAACGTGACATTGCCTATGATATTTCAAAATATTCCAAATGAGGAAAGAATAAAAAAAGCAAACGAGCTTTTGGAAATGGTAGAACTAAGCGACAGAATGTATCATAAACCAACTGAGATGTCTGGTGGCCAGCAGCAAAGAGTTGCAATTGCAAGGTCATTGGCAAATGATCCTGAAGTGATTTTAGCAGATGAGCCTACTGGAAACCTTGACTCAAAAACAGGTGAAACAGTAATAAATTTCCTTGACAAACTGCACAAGGAGAAAAAAACAACTATAATTATGGTAACACATAATGAGGGTTTGGCCCATCATGCTCAAAGAATTGAATACCTCAAAGATGGGGCTATAATAAAAAGTAAAACAAGACAAAGGTGATTAAAAAATGAATAGAAAAAAAGGACTTTTTTTCAATTTCCCTAGGGGGAATAAAATAAGCCTGATTTTGTTGGTAATCATATTTATTGTGTTGGTAAGCAGCATTGGAAGTGCAAGAGTACTTACGGGATTGAATACTGGGCTGCTCATAACAAATAGTTATATTATGAAAGTTAGTATGATTAACCAACTCCCAGATCCTGCTGAACCTGGGAAGTATGTTGACTTAAGGTTTAAATTTGAAAACAATGGCAGTGCGGTAGCTGAAGATATAGTAGCTGAAATTCTGCCCCAGTATCCATTCTCTTTGGATTCTGGAGAAAGTGCTGTAAAAAATATTGGCTCTATTAATCCACAGCAAAAAGGAGACAATGGAATTGTTATAAAATACAAACTAAGAGTTGACAAGGATGCATTGGAAGGTGAGAATGGCATAAAATTCAGGTACAAGACCAGTGATGATGCATGGATAACACTGCAGGAGTTCAAGGTGAATATCCAGCCTTATGATGCGCTTTTGCTGCTTGATAGAGTAGTGTCTAATCCCAGTGTGATAAAGCCTGGAGAAAAGGCAACAGTTGACATTACATTCAAGAATATAGCAGAAATTCTGCTTAAAAAAATCAGAGTAAAAATAAAATTAGGAGGTGTTCCACTGGCTCCGTTAGGCTCTACAAATGAAAAAGTAATAGATAAAATTGACAAAAATGAAGAGGCTAATGTGGTATTTGACCTTATAGGAGAGCCAGATGCACAATCAGGCATTTACAAGGTTCCTGTAGAGTTTGTTTATTTTGACGGCCTTGGAAATAGTTATAGTAGGAATAGCACAATTGGCCTTGTAATAGGTTCAGAACCTGATTTAGCAGTCAATATTGACTCGACAACAATTCAACAGGCTGGAAGTCCTGGAGAGGTGTCAATAAAAATAGTGAACAAAGATGTCAATGAAATAAAATTCTTAAATGTAAAGTTAGTTGAAAGCGATGACTATACAATAATTTCTCCAGAGGATGTCTATGTAGGCAATATTGACTCAGATGACTATGAAACAGCAGAATTCAAATTGTTTGTAAAAAATAAGAAAAAGGAGAATGTATTGCTGCCAATACTTCTGGAGTATAGAGATGCAAACAATAAGGAGTACATAGAAAACATAAAACTTGAACTTCCATTATACACAACATCAGAAGCCAAACAGCTTGGACTAGCTGAAGGAAATGGCAAAGTTGGATTCTTTGTTGTGATTGCAGTAGTAGTAGCAGGATTGTTTGCTTACAGAAGATGGAGAAAAGGCAAAAAGAAGAAATAATTATTTTTCTTTTTGCCATAAAATTTTTGCAATGAAAAAATTAAAAATTTTTTCAAGCACGAAAAAATCATAGATTTTTTGTGTCCCAAAAATTCAAAGAATTTTTTAGGACATATAAAATATTTCAGATTTTATATACAATAAAATGATTAAAGATTACTTTATTTTTTCTGTTAAGAGCCTTAGAAAGAGGAAGCTAAGGTC